>CAZOPZ010000035.1:9360-12871 GCA_964582035.1 uncultured Methanosarcinales archaeon
GGTAGCAACGACGGCGCCTTTGCCCTCGTCGCCAAATTGCATGCCCAGGATGGCTTGCGTTCGCGGCCCGGCTTCGTATTTGGTCATTTTTTTTCAGCGTTCTCGTTTCAGCACGGTATTGAAAAGTTCTCGCTCATACCAGTTTTAGGGAATTATCTTTCCGAAGATGCTCTTCTCCGCATTCATCTCCCGTTCCGGCATTCCTTTCTTTCCGGCAAATTTTTCTTTCCCGCCAAACTCTTCGTCTATTCTCTTGACGTACTCCCGCACTCTGCCTAAGACTGATTTCAGCAGGAAGCTGTGCACTTTCTCTTCAAACAGCCCGGAAAGGTCCGCCCATTCCGTGATGCGGTAGAGGTTGGCATTGGTCTCGATCAGATGCAGGTCTTTGATGCGTTTTAATTGCCGCCGTACGTTCGACGAAGCCACGCCAAGCATCGGCAATCCTGAACGTTTCCGCTCGTCCATCACCAGGTTTTTAATCTCTTCGGAATGGAGTTCCTCTTTCCGCTGCCGCGCTTTCAGCAGCACGTGCAGCACATCCACAACCACATCTCGCGAATCTCCGGGCTGCAGCAAGCCTACGTACAGGCAGAATTTTCGGACAAGCTCTCGTTCGTTCACCGACGGCTTTTCATAGCGGCGGAACGTTAATTCAGCTAATGGCGTATCTCGGCTTATTTTTCCCATGGTTAACCTCCTCTTTTTAAGCGATGCAGAGCATCATCAGGTCAAAACTTCAGACGGTTAAAGAAGATAGCGCGTCGCGGGGGGTCGCCCCGTCCGGGGACGCAGCGCCTTCGAGATTCCCGTCGCAAGTTTTGAAGATGCTCTGCATGTGTTTTATCGTTTTTTTTATTTGCTCTTTCTTTCACTTATGCAAATACCATAGCGTGATTTTATTTTTCGTTATGGTATCGATGCGCGCAAAAAAGCGCCGTTCCAGCTGCACGATCGTTCCCACAGGCAGCTTCTGCAGCGCTTCTTCAGCTACCCCGGAAAGTGTCAGGCCGGTGTCCAGTAGCACCTCAGCCTGCAGTTTGGTCGCAGCGGGCAGCCAGTGGATGATCCTGCCTTGATCTTTGGCATTTCTATAGTCGTCATACGGCTGGGACAGATAGTGGAACGTTGTGCCTTTCAGCATGAAGTTGCAGCAGTCCATCAGGCGGTGCACGTAGCCTTCCGCCAACTGCCTGTAATCGTTCTTGGCGATAAGAAAGGTGTCGGTGGCCTGGAGCGTGCGCTTTCCCCGTTCCGGAAAATCGGGATGCAGCGGCACGTGCACTTCCCGGGGGGAGCAGCTCTCGATGGTAATCTCTACCGGGTCATCGACGAAGAAATAGCGATTGGCTCGAGGCTCGATGATCTCGCGGTTAAAAGCGTTTATCATCTTCCAGAACTCTTCCATGCTCACGGTCTTGTCATTTAAGCTCAGGCCGATTTCGATTGCAAAGCGGCGGAAAGCGGGCGCTTGATAGCCTCTTCTGCGTAACGCCTGCAGGAAAGGCAGGCGGATGTCGTCCCAGCCTTTATATTGCCCTTCTTCTATCGCCAGTCTCGTTTTCGATTTGCTGACAGAAAAACCGGAAAAATTTATGCGCCCCCAATGTCCATACACTGGCGGCTTCCATCCGAGATATTCCATGATGATCTGTTCTTTCAGCGCATTATCCGCGTGCTCTTTCCCGTTCAGCACATGGGTGATGCCCAGCTCATGGTCGTCGATAGCGACGGAAAACACCATCAGCGGCCAGACCCGCTGCTCTTTTCCGGTTTTCGGATGCACATGCTCGTTGATGCGCATGATCCCAAAATCGCGCATCGCCGGATTCTTGTGGGCGATGTCTGTCTTGAGCCGCAGGACGGCTTCCCCTTCCGCATACTCATTAAACATTTTCGCATAGCGCAGCTGTTGCTCTTTCACCGCTAGGCTGCGGCAGCCGCAGGCCGTTCCCCGGTTTTTCATCTCCCGCCATTTGTCCGCATCACAGGTGCAGATGTACGCTTTGCCCAGCGTAACCAGCTTTTCCGCATAGTCATAATAAATGCCCAGCCGGGAGGACTGCACGACAACTTCAGAAACGCCATTGTCCGTCAGCCATTGCGCATCATCCACGATGAGATCGTATGCCGGCGGGTAAATCTTTTCAGGATCGGTGTCTTCAATGCGCATGGAGAATTTTCCGTTATACATCTTGGCATATTCATAATTCAAAGAAGTGCCATAAATGTGGCCGATGTGCAGCAAGCCGCTCGGAGAGGGAGCAATGCGCAGGGATACTTTTCCCGGTACAGCTTTCGGTAGCGGCTTTAAGGGGCCTTCCGCTTTCTTCTCGGCTTTCTGGAGCAGTTCCGGCGCAAGAGATTTGAGTTTTTCTTGCTGGGCTGCCGGGGAGAGCTGCTGCACCTCTTTGGCGATGTTCTGGATTTCCTTGAGCGCTTTGGGAACATCTTTTTTCAGCTCTGGCTTTTCCCGCAGCACGGAACCGAGAACTGCCTGCACATTCACCTTGCCGCCGAAATCGTGGGCGTTCTGGAGGGCGTATTTGAGAATAATATCTTTCCCGTTTGATGAGCTGGTCTCTTTCATCAACGCCAAGAAAGAGGGGGAGGTTATTAAATGTTTTTGGTTTTTGCCAACATCTCTTAAGCAAAGAGAATATCATTACAGAGCCACTGGACACACTGGACAGGTGCGGGCAGAGTTTATATAGGGGTGCTTCGGCGATAGAAAGTAAGCTTAGATATGAGGTGAAGCTGCATGGAACAAAACAAGGCATTAGTGGTTTTTGAAGGAAAGCAGATAAGGAAAACGTGGCATAATGGAGAGTGGTGGTTTGTAATAGAAGACATTGTCTCGGCATTAACAAATTCTCGTGACCCAAAACAATACATCAATAAAATGAGGCAGAGAGATGAGCAACTATCGAAAGGATGGGTACAAATCGTACATACCCTTCCTATCGATACTGCTGGTGGAAAGCAACAAATGAATGGTGTGAATACTGAAGGCGCTTTTCGGGTAGTTCAATCCATTCCTTCCCCCCAAGCTGAACCATTTAAACTCTGGCTGGCAAAAGTCGGCTATGAACGTGTGCAGGAAATAGAGAACCCTGAGCTGGCTCAAAAAAGGATGCGGGAGTTATACCTGCAAAAAGGCTATTCCGATGCTTGGATAGAAAAAAGAGTAAGAGGCATCGCTATCCGTGATGAACTAACGGATGAATGGAAAAATAGAGGTATCGGCACGGAGCGCGAATACGCCATTCTAACCGCCGAAATCTCCAAAGCTACCTTCGGCATGACCCCCAAAGAATACAAAGAATTCAAAGGACTGAAAGCAGAGAACCTCCGCGACCATATGGATGGCTTAGAGCTTATCTTCTCCATGCTGGGCGAAGCTGCTACAACCGAAATTACCAAAACCAAAAACGCGCAAGGGTTTGCTGAAGGAAAAACTGCTGCTCAGGAAGGCGGTACGGTTGCCGGAAATGCCCGCAAGGATCTGGAG
>CAZOPZ010000035.1:12881-13511 GCA_964582035.1 uncultured Methanosarcinales archaeon
AAGAAAAGCGGCAGAAAAGTAAGTACACCCGAGAATTATCTGGAGCAGCCGGAAGCGGTGGAGAGATTGGAAAAAAAGTCAGGGCCAGAGGATTAGAGCAGCTACCTTTACTATCAACCATGCGCATCAAAGACCTTGCAGCCGAAGAACGCCCCCGGGAACGGATGGTAAAGCACGGCCCAAAAGACTTAAGCACCGCCGAGCTGCTGGCTCTCGTGCTGCGCCAAGGCTCGGCACAGGAAAATGTGCTGACTCTTTCTCATCGCATATTGCAGCACTACAATCTCCGCACGCTTTCCCGGGCGACGTATGCCGAGTTACAACGCCTTTCCAGCATCGGCGATGCCAAAGCCTGCCAGCTGCTTGCTTGTTTTGAGCTCGGAAGACGGTTAGCGGCGTTCCAAAAAGAAAAGCGTATCACGATCCATTCGGCAAAAGATGTCGCCAAGCTGCTGCTTCCCGAACTGTCCACGTTGCAGCAGGAGCATTGCAAAGGGATCTATCTTGATGCCCGCAAGCGAGTGCTGAAAGAGGAAACCCTCTTCATCGGCAGTTTGAATGCATCTGTCATCCATCCGCGGGAGCTTTTCCAGAAAGCGCTTTTGGAGGGCGCTGCAGCTTGCATTCTGG
>CAZOPZ010000036.1:0-5788 GCA_964582035.1 uncultured Methanosarcinales archaeon
GCGGATCTGCGCCTCTTCTTCGAGGGAAACGAGATACGTCGGGGTGGTGATCTCATTGTCTCCAACCAAGACGTGCCGGTGCGTAATAAACTGCCGGGCTTGCGCCATGGTTCTCGCGAAGCCTTTCCGATAGACAATGCTTTGCAGGCGGCGGTCCATGACGTCATTGAGCTGCAGGCCCAGGATGTCGTCCAGGATCGCTCCTGGCTTCAGCAAGCCCAGGCGGAACAGCTTTCCCATGATCTGCTGTTTTTCTTTTTCGCCCTGCTCAGTCTGGCGGCCGATAAGCTTCTTGGCTAATTTCTTGTACTTTCTGAGGAAGGAGCTTACCCGCAGGATTTCCCGGCGGTTTTTCAGCCCATACTCTTTGCGGACTTTTCCCTGCTCTTCTATGGCTGTTTTATTCCAAGGATGCGCTGGAGTTTCGTACTTTTTCCGGAATTTTTTGGGGTCTCCCATAGGTTAGTTGTTTTAGGATTTTTTTGGTATGCTTTGGTGAGCGTTCGTTATTGTCTTTGTTTTGCTTTCTTCTTTATTCATTTTTTACTATTTCTTCTCTTTCTCTCCGCCTGCTGCTCCCGGGACGGCTTTCTTCTTGGTAACGCCGACTACTTTCCCTTTGTTCCTTCTGAAATTTGATCTCGTTCTTTGTCCGCGCACCGTCAAGCCCCGGATATGACGTATGCCGCGCAGGGTCTTGATTTTCTTCAGGCGCTTGAGGTCGTTCTCCTGGGCAAATTGTAACGCTCCGGAAAGCAGATGCATATCTTTTCCCGTCTCAAAGTCTTTCCGGCGGTTGGCCATCCAGAGAGGGATGCCGTTCTGTAAGGGATCTTTCAGAATATCATTGAGGCGCTGCACTTCTTCATTGGTCAAGAGGCCAGTCCGTTTTGTTTTCTGGACTTTGGCCAGGGCACACACAGCATCTGCAAGATTCACGCCAACGCCTTTCAAGATGGCAAGAGCGATGCGGATCTGCTTTTCTCCCGGAAGGTCCATCTGGGCGACGCGGACGATATGCCTAAAATTCTCGGGAAATTCCTGTTTTGCCATAATAACACTGCAAGAACGCGCACGGCGCAGTCCTATAGGGCGCGTGAACTCGGACTTGCACGACTCCAAAACAGGGGATTATTTATAAAGCTTTCTTAGCCGGTATTCCGTTCACGCATTCCTGTAGTCGTCTGAAAACTCTTTTATTAATTTGCCGGATCCCTTCGCGGGTAAGCTCAAATTCTACTCCCAAGCTTTCTAACGTCTCCTCTTTCGGGCCCAGCAAGCCATTATAGCGGGCGAAGATCTGTCTATCCCGGGGCTTTACTTTCTTTTGGTCAACCAGGCGATCCAGCAAAAAACAGATTTTCTTCCGGTCCAGACTATCGATAATGGTGTCTTCTCCACGCTGAGGAGCGGAGCCATCCAGGGCTCTTGCTGAGATCACCTGTTCTAACGGTTCGCCTGGCCCGTCCTCCCACGTACCGGGAACATCGAGCGAAAGGGGTTGTTTTGGAAGTTCGTAAATGTTCTGCAGTTGTTGGAGGCTGATGTCCATGGCCGCAGCAATTTCTTCCCGCTCCAGCGATCGGCCCAAATGCTGCTCTAAAGACCGTATGGTCCGCTCCAAGCACCGCTGGTCATACTGCCGGTGCTCAGAGAGGTGGATAACGTCCTTTTGGTGTTGCAGAGCCCGCCACAGGGCAAAGCGGATTCCGAAAGTAGCATAGGTGGAAAGCTTTGTGCCGCTCGGGTCATCCGGATCATAGGTCTCCAGAGCTTTCAGGAGGCCCAGATTCCCTTCGCTGATCAGCTCTACAAGCTCGAGGCCTCTGTTCCGATACTTGTTGGCAGCCCAGACCACCAGCCGCAGCTGCGATTCCGCCAGCCGGTTTCTGAGAGGGATAAAATGATTATCTGCTTTTTAAAATTCCCCGAAAGAGTTGTCTAACAATGGAGATTCGCCGAGGGAAGCGCTGTTTCTTTGCTGGAGCGCATACTGCCGGAGAAAAGAGGCACCTTCTTCGGGGGGATATATCTTTCTGAGGGCCGTGCTGACGAACTCCGCCTTTTCCTTGTGCTGCGCTGCAGGGCTTTGTTCCGCCGGCCCGTCTTTTAAAAAATCGTCTAATTGCTGCAGGTGCTGGTATCGTTCACGGATTTGCTTTATCCGCGTTCCTGACTGATAGACTTCCTGAAGCAACTCCTGCATGCTGCTTTTCATTGCTGAACAAAGATGTTCTCTCTCTTTCGCGCCGGAGCAGCAGATCGCTTCCAGCGTGCGATAGGTTATGGCATAGAGGCTGGTCCGGGAAGCTATCATCTCCCTGGCCAAGTCTCGCTGCTCGTTCTCGGGAAGCACGTCATCTGGCAAAGAATCAAAGTAGGCATCCAGGGGATCGAGAGCGGTTTCCTCTGTTTCTCTTCCGGGTGCCTCAGGAATACGAAATTGTTTTCCCGCCATGACCCCTCCAGAAAGGATAGTCTTTAAAAGTTTTTAGCTCTAATTTTTCTGTGCTTGATCGTTTTGGGAACTGGAGTTTGTCAGAGCCTTTTCAACTTGTTCTTCAGTGCTCTCTGCGCCATCTCTCTTCTTTTTCTTCTCTTCCCGCTCTTCTTTTAGGGTCTTTCTTTCCCTGATATCTTCTTCTTTTCTTTCTTTTTTTCCTTCTCTTCTAGCCATCTCTTTTTCTTCTGCTTCTGCTTTCTCTTCCTGCACTCGCCTCCATTTCAGGATGGTGTAATTCACCGGATTCTTGATGCGGCTGCAGAAGCTGTCCGGCTGGCAGACGCCGATGCCTTTGCAGTATGCTTCATTATCGCAGTTCGGCGGCAGGCGTTGCCCGGGGATGAAATGAGCCAGCTGGCCTTTCAGGTACACTTCCCGCAGCGGCTCGGGATTTTTGGCATTCCAAGCAGTGGTGTAGTCAGCAATCTCTTTCTGGTTCCAGCCGATCTTGCCTAAGAAATTGATGAAGCAGAAGAGCGCTCTTTTTTTTCCGTCTGCTAATCCCTTATTAATCAGTTTCATGCAGGGCGGGAAGAACTCTTCGCGGATGGCGGAAGTGATCTGGATCTCGTCGTACGCTGCTTTCGTGGCTGGTTTTTCTCTTTCCTCTTCAACTTTTGTCTTAAAATCCAGCGCCTGCAGCAGCAATTGCCGGGCGCTTTCTCCGGAAACGTTTCGGGAAAGAAAGGGGAAGAGCGGCGCTTTGACTTGTTCGGGCTTGGCCAGGGCTTTCTCAAATTGCAGCACATTTTCCGGATTCACGGTCATGCTGGCTAAGCCGGACTTTTCGTGCAGGCTGTACGGCATGCGATACAGGTGCCGGGATGCCAGCAAGACGGTATCAATCTCTAGGAATTTCTCGACGGAAAGCGATGGGACAGTATCACCGAGCGCATTCTTTTCAAAAGCCAGGAGCTCTGCTTCAGCTAAGCCTACTTTCTCTTTGACGGCAGCAAAAGTGTTTTTCTCGTATGCTAAGATGCGTTTCCCCAGTTCTTTCTGGATGTTCTCTTTGACATAGGCAGCAATCTTCCGCGGCGCTTCGGGGAAGAGCTGGAGCGTCGGTATATCATTGACGGAAGCAGGAAACGCTTCGAAAGGCACGCCGATATGGAAGCCTTTGTTGCCACTAAACTTCGCGGAAAGAGCCGTTTTATCCACGCCGCAATAGCAGAGAAACTTCACGACGAGATCTGCGCAGATCCGGCTATACTCAAATATCTTGCAGTCGATATCCAGCACCAGATCCCAGCCGCTGCGCAGCTCTTCCAGCTCTTTCTTGCTCAGGGTGCTGCTTAACGCCAGCGGATTGCTCCAGCGCTCCTCGCTGGCGTGGAAAGAGGTAGCATTTCTGAGGGCTAATTCGAGAACATCCCGGGGATAGGAAAGGATATCCGGCCGCTTGCCAAACGTATCATTGAAGCGCATGCCGATCTCTTTATCTTGGGCATGTTCGACGAGGGCTTCTTGTATCTCCCGTCGTTTATAGTAACGCAAGCAGGTGCCGATGTCGAGCATGAGCCTTCAGGAGAAAAGAAGTTTAAAAGGGTTACTGTGGTGGGGAAGAGTTACACAAAGAGATTAATGGTTGTACTCTTCGATTAATCCCCCTAAAACTACGTCCGCCTCATCAAATTCCTCTCTATGCATATCATAATCAAATTCTCTAATGTAAAGTCCATCTAAGCAGTTCAGCTCCCACTCCGCACCATTTTGGCGGATCCGATCCACCAAGCCATCACCGTTCAAATCTTGATAGAGTAAAGAATCAAAAAAGCGGTGGCCTAAGCCAGGATAAATTTTTACATCCTGAGAACCGTCAGTATAAGACGTATACTCAACATGGCCACTCAATCCGGTTGCACGGGAGATGAAATGATAAGCTGGTGTTTCTATTGTTCGATTATTAAAAGCTATATTACAGCCTCGAGTACCAAGCAGCGAAATGCCGACAACGCCAGCAACAAAGATGATTGGGTGAGAACAGATCAGTAAAGATAGCGTTTTTTTAGTATGCCAATTTTGTTTCATATGCAAATAGTTGTGAACCTCACAGTTCCTTCAACCCTTTCTGGAACGCCTGCACTTTCTTCTTCATGCTTGTCAAGGCTTCTTTCAGGGCCTTGCGCGGCTCGAGGCTTTTGGTCTCCAGATGGAACTGCGGCACGCCGATAAGCGGATGGTCAATGGTGTACGTCGCTATTTCCACGCCTTTCAGCTGGAGCAGCTCTTCTTTCAACAGATTACAGAAAGTGTGCGTCTCGCCTTTGAGCGTGAAGACCATCTTGTTCTTGGTTTCTTCGAGAATGGTGAATTCCATACGGCAGCTTTATAATGGCTTATTTATAAATGTTTTGCGGGGATTTCAAGAACGGGCTAACGAATCAACGTTACTTCTTGATTTTCTAGTATGCCCCGTACATAGGGCTGTTCAGCCAGATCATAAATCTGAGAGCGGGTAAGTGATCTACATATCACTATCCCTAACGATTCAAGCTTCGTCAAGTCATCTATTCCTTGTTCTTTACAATATTTCTGAATGGGCTCAATAGCTTCCTGATGCCGTTTTCTAGCCTCTCTTCTTCTCTCTTCATGGGGCAGTTCAGAAAGACCATCAGTATTAACTACTCCCCGAACGATTGCCAGAATTTTATCCGTCTCAGATAGTTTCTCCAATCGTGATCGAAATTCGTCGGATATTTTGTTTTCAAGAGTCATGATTTTTCTTAACAACACGATTTTTTATAAATGTTCTCTCGTTAAACTCGTTAAAAGATAAAATCCCCCCACAAAACTATTTAAAATATCCTCTCTTTTCTCTGCCCTGTGCCCGCCCGCGAATACGAAGTCTTCACCATCCTCCAGCACTGGAAGCCCTGCCGGGAGATCCTTCCGCCCGAAGTTCTCTTGGATTCCCGGGAGCCGTTATTTCCGCTCTTTGCGCATCTCTACCAGCAGGCCAAGCAGACGTACGCCTTGCTGCCGAAGCGGAAAAATGGGGAAGACCCTTTCCTGCATCCCATCAATGTCGTGCTGTTCTTTAAGAAAGCCAAGCTGCATGATCCCGTCACGTATTGCATCGGCTTGATCCACGACATCATCGAAGAGAATGTGGACCTTTTCCGGAAAGCGCAGCAGATTCCATTAACCGCCGAAGGCCGGACTTTGCTCGACGAGGAAGAGAAGCGCTTTTTTTCTACGTTCACGCAAGAACTGCAAGCCTTTTGCGATGCCCACGGCTTTCCGCAAACGGTTCCCGAGCAGATCCTGGCCACGGTCCAGCTG
>CAZOPZ010000036.1:5798-13146 GCA_964582035.1 uncultured Methanosarcinales archaeon
CACCCGCCACAAGCGGCACTTTTATTACACTTCCATCGCCAGCATTTTTACCTGTACTGATCCCGTGCTTAAGGAGCGGGCCATCCAAGTAAAGCTCGCAGACCGGATCCATAACGTGCTGACGATCGAAAACTTTGACGAGCACGGCCGGCTCTACCAGTGTTTTAAAAACTTATTTATCCTCAACAATGCCAAACAGTATCTCCTGCAGCACCTTCTGGAGATGGTGGGGAAAACCGCTGCGCAGGACCATTTCACTGCGACGGAAAAACTCTTCAACAAATGCTGCAAAGCGACGTATGAAGCGTTCTTGACGCTCTGCCATTCCTGTGCAGCCAAAGGGATACAAGATGTCCGCCCTTTGCTGCAGCTGGCCTTCAAGAAATATGCGTTTGAAACTGCTGGCCTGTGGGAAGTTACCAAGATACAAGAAGGTGAAGTGCATCCGCTCCGCCTGTTTCAGGGCGTTGTTCGGAAGTATGATGCCTGCCTGCATCAGGAATGGGAACAGTATGAAGCAGCGACGGCGCAGGAAAAGGCGTTCTGCCGTAAATTCTTTGCGGACTATACGTTTAGCGACGGGCAGCTGCAGGCACTTCTCGATTATAAAGATGCATACTCCTTGAAAGAAGTCGTGGCCAAGCTGCTCTATGACCCGCAATATGTGCTCGGCGGGTTTCTGTGCTCGGAGCTTTCAGCGCAGGGCCGAATACCACTCGCGGGCGAAATATAGGAGTGCTTTGTCATCTGCGGAGTTCGCTTCTCCATTCATGATTTGCCATACATTGTCCAGCGCCCAACGGTAAAAAATCGTATCTTCCAAGTCCGTGGGAACGTGAGTGGGGCCGTCTCCAACAGTTATGACATTGACATAGCCATTTAAGTCATGGCCATCAAAAAAGCCGACCACTGAGAGATCTTCATCATGCAGCTCGAGAAGCAGCCCTCGGCCTTCTGTCTCATACCAGCCGGCGGTAACGATGTATGGTTCTCTGATCCAGAAGCTGAGCCACTCGCCCGGCCTACTCGAGGATGCTTTTTCCATGAGCAGATTATACAGCGTGCGTGCTTCCCGGCAAGGCTCGTTTCCATTTACAAAAGCTTCTTGAGGCACTGGCGGCCCACCTTCGCCGACGATGCTCTCGCCATCCTCTTGCACCACTGCAGGAGGTGGTGGTCCCGCTACTGCCGGCGTTTCTGCACAAGGCGTGCTGGAGAGAATAGCGCCCAGGCAGGCCAGCGTTGCTGCCGTCTTGAGTTTTTTTGCCATAAAGAACTTTTCAGCGTTCCCCGGGAACGCCCTCTCCTTCATAAGAAGCTTCGCAGAAGCGCTCCAGGATGAAATAGGAAATTGGAAAGCGTATTAGCCCCAGCGCTCCATACGCTTTCCCAATAAAATGATCATCGTCAATTTGCTTCAGGTAATCCCGCAGCGGCGTCCAGCGTTCAGAAATGCTATAATCCAATAACAAGGCTTTGGGAAATTTATTGTCCCAGGAATTTTTATCGACTTCACTCACCGCAAAGAACCGTTCATGCTGGGGATGCGCGTCATCGGGAAGCAGCTGCCAGGGTTTCTGGGGATCGTACCCAAAAGTACCGTCCCTCGCGACAGGGATGTTATAGCCTAAAGGAACGCCCTGCTCGCCCTCAAAGGTTCCGAGAAAGAAGCCTTTCACAAACTTCCGGATGGGCAGCCACCGGGCGCAATTCCAGCCGTGGAACTCGTAGCCGAGGAGATCGTCCCAGCACGGCTTTTCGGCGCCACGAGAGAATACATCATGCAAAGCGTGTTTCTGTAGCGTGGCGAGATCCTCAAGATGAACGGGCATATGCTTTCAAGAAAAAGTGTTCTTTAAAAGACTTTCTTAGATTTTTCTGCTTCTCTGTGCGTAAACTATAAATACTTCTTTCAAACCTCTGTCTTTCCGTAAACTATTTTCATTCAAACAACGGGGGTGTTTTTCACATGATTGCGGTTGGAGTACTGGCGATTGTCGTTAGCTTGGTCGCATTAGCGTACGCAGGCTATTTATCATTTCGCATTCTGCGCCTTCCGGCGGGCAGCGAGAAGATGCAGGAAATCGCGCGGGCGATCAAAGAAGGAGCGATGGCGTACATGGCGCGGCAATACAAAACCATTGCCCTGTTTGCTGTCGGCATAACGATCCTGCTCTGGGCCGTTTTTGGAACCCCCATCGCCGTCGGATTCCTGTTTGGCGCCATTCTTTCGGGCATCTCTGGCTTCATCGGCATGAGCATTTCCGTCCGGACGAACGTGAGAACAGCGGAAACTGCCAAGAGAGGATTGAAAGAAGCGCTGGATGTGGCGTTCAAAGGCGGCTCGGTTACGGGCATGGCCGTGGTCGGATTGGCCCTCTTTGCGGTGAGCGTTCTCTACACTATCTATCGTGATCCAGCTTTGCTGGTGGGCTTGGGCTTTGGCGCCTCATTAATCTCCCTCTTTGCGCGGGTCGGCGGAGGAATCTTTACAAAAGCTGCGGACGTCGGAGCGGACCTTGTCGGAAAAATAGAAAAAGGCATTCCGGAAGATGATCCAAGAAATCCGGCTACGATCGCCGATAATGTGGGCGATAACGTCGGCGATTGCGCTGGCATGGGCGCTGACCTGTACGAAACATACGTTGTCACTTTACTGGCAGCGATGCTGCTGGCGATCATCCCTTCGGTTTCTGCAGCAGTAAGTAATCCTGTTGAATATCCGCTGCTGCTGGGCGTGGTGGCCATTATCGGCTCGATCATCGGAACCTGGTTTGTCCGCCTGGGCAAAACCAAGAATATCATGAATGCCCTCTATAAAGGATTAGCAGCTGCAGGCATTGTCTCAGCGGTCGGGTTTTATGTTGTTACCCGCTATACTGGAAATTCCCTCAATCTCTTTTTTGCGGCGCTTGTCGGCTTAGTTATCACGGTTCTCCTAAACGTGATTACGGAATATTACACCAGTACCAAATTCCGCCCCGTGAAGCGGATTGCCGAAGCTTCCGTCACGGGAGCCGGAACGAACCTTATCACAGGCTTAGCGGTCGGCTTGCAATCAACCCTGCTGCCGGTGCTGGTCATTAGCGCCGGCATCATTGCGGCATATCTCTTGGGTGGAATCTATGGCATTGCCATTGCTGCCGTGGCCATGCTGTCGCTGACGGGCGTCATCATTGCTTTAGACAGCTATGGGCCGATCACGGATAACGCCGGCGGCATTGCCGAGATGGCGGGCTTGGATAAAGATGTCCGAAAAATTACCGACGCGCTGGATGCCGTCGGCAACACCACCAAAGCCGTGACGAAAGGCTATGCCATCGGCTCTGCTGCTCTCGGCGCCTTGGCGCTCTTCGTGGCTTTTACCCACGAGATTGGGTCTGCGGTTCGCGAAGACTTTGTCTTTTCCCTGACTGATCCTATTGTCGTCGTGGGCTTGTTCATTGGCGCTTTATTGCCATTTGTCTTTTCTTCTGTCTGCATGAGCGCGGTCGGAAGTTCCGCGCATAAGATTGTCGTCGAAGTCCGCCGGCAGTTCAAAGAGATCAAAGGCTTGATGGAAGGCAAAGCCAAGCCGGAATATGGGAAATGCGTGGATATTGTAACGAAAGCAGCATTGAAGAACATGATTGTTCCGGCGATCATTGCCATCGCTGCGCCATTGCTCGTGGGCTTGCTTCTGGGCATCAAAGCGCTGGGTGGCGTGCTTATCGGCGTTATTCTCTCTGGCTTGCTGCTGGCGCTGTTCATGGCCAATACGGGCGCAGCCTGGGACAATGCCAAGAAATACATCGAATCGGGCTTTTACGGCGGCAAAGGCAGCGAAGCGCACAAAGCGGCAGTCGTCGGTGATACGGTCGGCGATCC
Source organism: uncultured Methanosarcinales archaeon (assembly GCA_964582035.1). GTDB lineage: Archaea > Nanobdellota > Nanobdellia > Woesearchaeales > GW2011-AR9 > JAUYQE01. The sequence goes on from CAZOPZ010000036.1 coordinate 9,666, forward strand.
GTTCAAAGACACGGCCGGCCCGGCCTTGAATGCCTTGATCAAAGTGATCAACACTTTTGCCATCGTCTTTGCGCCATTATTTGTGGCGTATGGATTACAGTTGTTTTGAGGCGCCACTGAAAAATGGAAGGACAAAAAGATGAATGATGCATGTATGGGAAATGTTATCACCGCCTGGTTTTTTGGGGCCAGCATGGGGATAGTAGCTGGGCTGCTCACGTCCACCTGCGAAGGCAAACAGATGCCCGACTCGGAAGCTCAAAGAGGATATGTCCAGCAGCAGCTTTTTGGCAACGAAGAGAGAGACACCTGCATCTTGCATGAAAGTATTCCTTACTGTGCACGCCTTGATGGGCAGGAGTTGGCTGATTTTGTCCGCAGGTATTACGAGATGGAAGAAGAGCTTGAGCCAAAGCCTTGAGGAAAAACTGTTTTCAGCAAACTAAAAAATTATTTCCCTATTATCTTCTTTATCGCATCAATATCTTTCTGCAATCGCTGGATCTCCCGCTCCGCTTTGCGGTTGACCGCATGATCATACCGTGCTTCGATGCGGTCGCGTTCTGCCTGCCGGTTTTGCGCCATGAGGATGATCGGTGCCTGGAGGGCTGCCAGCGTCGAAAGGGTGAGATTCAGCAGAATGAACGGGAAAGGATCGAAAGGCTCCCTGAAAAGCAGCCACGTGTTGAGGCTCATCCAGACGAGAATATAGAATCCAAACAGGCCGATGAATCTCCAGCTGCCGCCGAATCGTGCGACCGCGTCAGCAGCTTTCTGGCCAAGAGTCAGTTGTTGCCGAAAAATTGGGTGGTGTGCATGGCGTATGAGGTTTCCATTATCAAAATTAAGAGACATTCCATTCCTCTTTTTTGCCATACGTACGTGATGAAATATTTGATAAGTTTAAATACGTTGCGTTTTGGCAAAATTTTCCTTACGGCGAAAACGTACAGAATTCCAAGAAACCTTTTTAAACACCCTTCCAATTTTCACTCCTACGAGAATGTAGGGAGCGGCTTCCCTGAACTCGTATCATACGAAAAAAAACTATCTCTGCATAACGGAGGCCAACCATGGGAATCTATCAGCATATTCGCGAAGCGTGGAAAAAACCGCAGGAAACTATTCCGGAACTCTGGCGGGAACGCCTGTTGGAGTGGCGAAGAGAGCCGGCAACGGTGCGCGTCGAGCGCCCGACTAGGCTGGATCGCGCCCGTTCTTTAGGGTATAAAGCGAAACAAGGTATCATCATCGTCCGGCAGCGCGTCTTACGCGGGGGCCATACCCGGCCGCAAAATCGCGGTGGGGGGCGGAGGCCAAAACGTTCTGGCACCCGGCTTTCTTTGCGGAAAAGCTATCAGCTCATCGCCGAAGAGCGTGCTAATAAAAAATATGAAAACTTAGCTACTCTCAATTCTTACTGGGTAGCCCGGGATGGAAAATATGCCTGGTACGAGGTTATCCTCGTCGATCCGGAACATCCCGTCATTAGGGCGGATCCGTCCCTGAACTGGATTACGGCAAAGAAGCACTTGCGCAGGGTGTTCCATGGCAAGACCTCTGCAGGGCAGAAGATGCGAGGCTTGCAGCAGCGGGGCAAAGGCGTCCGGAAAGCCCGGCCATCGAGAAGGGCGCACGAGCGAAGGCAGTGAGCGAGAAGGAAAAGAAGTGCAATGAGCGAGAGAAGCAGTGATGAAACCATTTGATAATTCGTTAAGCTCAGCCATCCAGCCACCGACCACGGAAGAGCTTCGGGCATGGCTTTTAAGCACTTTGCGCCATGTCTGCCTCGTGGAATATTTTTTTCAGGAGCTGCATGCCGGCCACAAAGATCCGCAGCGGCCGCACGATATCGTCGGCAAAGGCAACAAATTTTCCTGGGATGTGGCTGCGGGATTAGCCGTGCAGTATCGGAGCACTGATCCGGAGTTCCACAGGCAGTATGTGCAGCCGGCCATTAACTTTCACCGGGAACACCAGCACCATCATCAGATGTGGAACCAGAGAAATCCGAAAGCGACTCCTGATGACCTGCTGGTCGGCGCTATTGACACGATAAGCTCGCTCTTAGATGATCGGCCGTATCAGGGCGGCGCGCATTCTTTGGTGCAGATCCCAGGGATTATTGGCCGGGAAGAAGATTTGGTAAAGAGAGCCTGGTTATGGAATGCCTATGAAGAGATTCATGAACTTCGTCTTCCGGCTATCGAAGAAATAACATCACTGACCCAATTTCCCAACATTGGGTTGCCGAACGTCATGTATGAGAGGATCCGGCAAAGGACAGCTGAAGCCTGTTCACAGTTCTGCGAAATGCAGGGGTATGATGGCTTATAAGATGCTTGGTATTCTGAAAAAGAGCGCTTTTCCTTCCGCATGAAGAAATTTTTTATTCCGCTGGTGGCCATCGCTTTTGTTTCGCTTTTTCTCGTATCTTTTGAACTGTTTTCACGTTCGGATACCGACGGCTTAGAGAAGAGCGGTGAACGTGCGATACCCTCTGAGAATGGCAGCCTTGCTGTGTTCTTCTGCCCGGAAGATGATTGCGAAAAGCAGTTTCTGCAGTTTATCGGTGAAACCAGAGAAACTCTGCACTGTGCTTTGTACGATCTGGATGTGCCATCGCTGAAAGAGGCTCTCTGGGAGCAGGTTGCCACCAAAGAAGTGCAGCTAGCCATTGATGAGGAGAATTTCAAAGAGGCAGCTGATCTGCCTAGCAGCAGCGTCCGGAAAGCGATGGGCTATGGGCTGATGCATAACAAATTCTGTATTGCTGACGGGAAAAAAGTTATTACGGGTTCCACCAACCCGACGGCGAATGACTTTTTCAAGAACAATAATAATCTCCTCATTATTTCCTCGAAGACGCTTGCCCAGAATTACGAAGCCGAATTTCAGGAGCTATGGAATGGCCAATTTGGCCGGGGAGCTTCTGTTACGAATCCAAGAATTACCCTTAACGGCATCCTCGTCGAACAATATTTCTGCCCAGAAGATAGCTGTGCTGCCCACATCAAAGAAGAGCTCAAGAAAGCCACACAAAATATCTCGTTCATGGCTTTCTCTTTTACGCATACGGGCATTGCCAACATCCTTCTGCTCAAGCACACCGATGGCATTCTGGTGCGTGGCGTCATGGAAACTCGGCTGATCAGCAAGGACTCGCAATTCCAGCGCCTGCAATTTCAGGGGATTGATGTTTTGCGCGATGGCAATAAGAACACCATGCACCATAAAGTCTTCATCATTGATGGAAAAACGGTCATTACCGGCTCCATGAACCCCACGAAGAACGGCGATGAGCGGAACGATGAGAATATCCTTATTATCCATGACGAGGCTATTGCGCAGCAGTTTTTGGCTGAGTTTGAGGAAGTGTATGCGGAAGCAGTTTCGGGATAACAGACTAACGCCTTGCCACAACAATCTTTAAAAACTGCCTTCTGCTCCTTGCTCCCATGACGCTCGACTGGCAAAAAAT
>CAZOPZ010000037.1:0-12185 GCA_964582035.1 uncultured Methanosarcinales archaeon
AGATTACCGCATACAAGAGCTGTTCAAAAGTCAGCCCGAAGATAATCTTCTCTTTATATTCCAGTTCTTGGGGGATTTCGTAGGTCATGGGGAGAGACAGAAGTTTTGCGTGGAGAGAAAAGTACATAATGCGCTGTTAAGTTGCCTCAGCTTTATACCGAGGTCAACCTGAGCCTAGCGAAAGTTGAAGTTATGGCGCAGGGGCATGTAATGATTCTTAGCAATACTCTCTGTTGAATTTTTGGCTTAAAATTTTTAAAAACCACCAAAACATTTAAATATAACGTCAACATTTAATGTTTACAATTGGTTAAAAAGAGAGGTGCAAAAATGGGACAAAAGATGGGGAGAAGGAGGAGTTTAAATAATGAAACACAAATATTTTACAACAGTCCTAACCAGCGAGGACTTGATAGATGTGAAGCTGGCATGGGAAAACAATGAACTTTGGAGATTTGCTATCAACTACAGAGCAAATATCAAAGAGAAGTGGTACGAAGTTTATAGAGTAGATAATTACCATGGGTTTTTACATGAACAAAAGTTTTGGAGAAGCCCTAAACCGATTGTTATTAAAGATAAAGATGGCTGGTCTTTAAAAATGGTCTTTGAATATTATCTTGAAGAAGTTCCCTGCAATTTTCAAGATTACAGATCATTTTTTGAAGAAGCTTTGAATAAGAAGAGAAATCGAAAGGACTGACAAAAATGAAAGAAAAGATATCAAGAAAAGAACTTAAAGTAAAAGTTGAATCAATCAAAGGACTGGTAGATGATATCATAAATGAGAGAGTAAATATTCCAGATAATGCCTTAGTTGTAGATTTTGATGCAACTTTAAACATTTTTACTAAGAAAAGAATTGAATTGATAGATATGATTAATAGATATGCACCAACTTCAATACAAGAATTGGCGGACACTTCTAATAGAACTAAACAAGCCGTAGATAGAGATTTGAAACTCTTAGAACGCTTGGATGTAGTTGGACTTGAGAAACGCGGAAAGTTTACAGTTCCTGTTGTGAAAAGAGAAATGATAGTGTTGAATTTGAGGAAACCTAAACCTCAAAAAGAAGAAGTTGTTGTAGCTGAGGTTTATTTTAATAATAAACCTATAAATGAAATTATTGGTGTGCCTTTATGAACAGAACAAGAACAATTCATCGGAAAGTGAAGCGTGTCGTTGATGGGGATACTTTTGAAGTTTTTAGACCGGTGAGAGGAACTCGGTTTATTCGTTTAGCTGGTGTAAATGCTCCAGAGAAGTTTCAAAGAGGAGGGATTCAAGCAACGAATAGGTTGAAGAAACTTATCGAAGGTAGAACGATAACATTAGTCCCTAAAGGTAGAAGTTATACAAGAATTGTTGGAGATATTCGATACAAACGAAAAAGTGTCAATAAAAGGCTTCGATGATTTTTAAAAGCAAAAAATTCATGTCCGGGCTTAAAAGTCGTCGGGAGGCCGTTACCCTCCTTTCTACCTAACCCTAAGTCTACCCTCAGGATTACTACAAGTATTTCACGGCTTTCTTTACCCCTTTGCCAACATCAGAGTTTAACACGCTCATCGCCGCTTTAACGATGGCGAAAATAATGAGTAAAATCATCAGTAGATTGACCGCTGTAAAAGCTACTATGGTAAGCACTATCTTGAAGCCGGTAAAGAGCGGTATTTTCAGCAGTGCGGACGCCCCAAAGAGAATGACCGCGTCAAAGAAGGGCACAAAAATAACCACCAGCAGTAAATTCGTAATGAGCTTTCCATAGCTCTGTAGGGGTGGAATAAAGTAGAAGAACAAGGCAAACGGGAACAATACCACGCCCACGACCGCCAACAAGTAGCGCAATCCCAGAAGAATAATGGTTATGATGAGAGTTATAATGTAGGGAATGAGCAAAGCCAGCTGCAATCCGATATTTGTCATATTATCTACTGTCAGCAGGAAGAACTTGGGGTCAATAATGTCCATAATCCCCGCCGTCAGTAAGCTCCCCAATTCTATAATCAAGCTATACAGAAGAAAACTTGCCTGTACGAAAATAATCATGAGCACGACATTCCTCAGCCAATACTTGGCTTTCTCCCGCTTCGCCGAATCGTACCCCGAAATCAGGAGATTAAACCCCGCAAACAAGAAAAACAGCCCATAAAACAAGGAAATGACATACACAATAACCGCCCACAGCGGCAGGAACGTGTTTACATTGGCGGGCTCCGTCAGCAACGTCCGTATCAAAGAAAGAAGCGGCTTAATGGGCGCATTCAACAGGCTCAGCAAAAACTCAAAGAATTTCGCTGGCAAACAGATTGCCAGGTTGGTTAAGCCGCATTCAACCAAGCACCACACCCCAGTATTTTCTGATAAAACCCACCAGCACATAATTTCCCAGGCCAAAGATGATCAGAGAAAAAGCGGTGTGCAACGGTTTATCATTCTTCACATGAATGAGCTTGGGAACAACTCGGTCTTTGTACTGTACTTCTATATTGCCGAAAGGATAAATTGCGGTTAGTTGTAATGCTCCGGTCGTCTGGTACTCTTTACCAGCATACTCCACAACGTAATCTTTTCCAGAAGGGTCAATAATAACGGTGATGGTGTCATTTGGCCCATACAATTTCTTATCCGTGGTTACGGTAAACTCTGGGCTTTCATAGCTCAGGTCACAGGGAAGCACTTTCTTGGAAAAGAAATCATACACGGCAATCTGGCAGCCATCGACTTTAGGAACAGTAATCTCGCTTCCGGAATAGGCCAGATTCTGCTGCTCTTTGCTTGGTTGCTTTTCCGCTTTGATGGTCAGGATATTGAGCGGTTTAAGGCTAATTACTTCCGAAAAGACGTAATTATGCTCTTGGTAATAAGAATCAAAGAACGTTAATTCGGCATTCACCGCATCTTTGGAAATAAACTCTCCTTTTACGGTGTCCAGATACTGGTCTTTTACGGTAAAACTGGCGGTGGGCTGCGGGTTATGGATTTTTGCTTTTAGAACGTCAGTAGCTGCAATTTTATCCGTTTTGTATTCGGTATAATCATACTCGCAAACCCACCTATACCTTTTAATTCCATTCCTCCAGTAATACTCTTTCTGCCAGGTATAATGCCTTACCTTGGCCGTTACTTCTGCCATATACACAACATTTAGGGTAAGATCGGCATTATGCAGCCAAGAAGCCGCATAGGGCACAGAATGACCGCTCCCTTGGTATTGGTCATTGATGAAAACCTGGGCAGTTCCGGCATTTCTGACAATGTCCCGTTTAGTTTTGCAATCTCCTGCTGCTGTACCTGAGGGAATCTGCACGTCGTGATTATACCCGAGTAAGGCTTCTCCATTGTTGTTGAGGTACAACGTATCGTTAAAAAGAACCGAAGGCATAACCGCCAGTATCTTTACCCAAGCATTTTTGATATATTCACCGTTCTTTTTGGTTATGCCTTCTGGTGGGGTGGTGGTAGAAACTTTACTATTCCATTGTTTTACCAGCTGGTGATCGGGATAGTGTTTGCTATCGCTGATAATGTCGGAAAGCAAGTACTCTTTCTCAGCCTCAGAAAGGCCGCTATTCTGAATATCCCAGCACCACTGTTGATTGGCTATTGAATTGCAATCAATAGCATAAGCACTGGGAAAAATGGCTAAAAAAAGAAAAAAAAGTGCCCGTTTCATATCAGCAGGTTCACCAGCAGTGGAGCCGCCCAGATCACCACCATTCCTATTACCACATAGGTCACAATGTTCTTGGCTTGGTCTCTCTTCTTGGGATCATTGCCAGACGTCATGTAGCTAATCCCCGCATACAGCAAGAACATCACTGCCACAACGGTCGCTATGTACTTCACAAAGTTGTATATCTTAAACACCGGCTGCAATATCTGGTCAAATTGCTGCTGTTCTTCTGCGCTAATCTCTGTATCTATATCGGCTTGCTGGGCTGCCAGCACGTTCGGCATCAAGAACAGTGCTAACAGCATAAAAAAATATACTATTGTTTTCATGGTTGCACCTCCTAGTCTAGGTTGTATTTTTCTGGAGCGGAAGAAGAGGGTTCTTCCTGCGGAGGAGCTGGAGTTTTTTCTTCTAAAACCTCTTCCGAAAGCCCTGCATTTTCTTCCAAATCCAATTCCGGCTCTGCTCCCTCAGAAGCTTCTTCCCGTTCCAACGCCCCCAGTGTCTCCATTTTCTCTTTGATGAGCTCTTGTTGTTTCCTGGTCAATTTTTTCTTCAAGAGGTATCGTACCAGCAAGCTCCCTCCCAGGAAAGCCGCTGTCAGCACAACTCCTCCACTAAAGATGGCGACAAGGCCACCAAGGTACATACTCCCATATCCCCAAAGAACAAAACTAAAAGGGGCATACATCAACCAAAATAATGCTACCACGATTATTTCCCATTTCATTTTCGCTTCCTCCTCCGAAGATGGAAATGCGCATCTGAAAGTTCTTTGTACTTCTGTAAGATGTTGTCAACTTTTTCGCCGGGGTACATCCATTGCAGGAGGTCCCGACAGGTTGGACAGACCTTCTTCGCATCTTCCCGTTTGCATATTTTACACTTCATGTTAGCTACCTCCGTTTTGTCGACGAAGCGCGCACTTCTGAAGAAGCATAAGAAATACGGGGTTTATATGGCTTGTACGCCATAGGGGCGTACAACGCTTATAACCGAAAAAGAACGCCCATTCGAGATGGATTGGAAAACCTACGAAGAGATTATTGCCATTCGCAAAAAAATGCGACAAGAAATAGAATTAGTTCTTAAACGAACAGAAGAAGCATTAGAAAAAATAGACCAAAAGCAACATGCTAAACAACTACTCAACGAGATATGAAAAGAGAACAAGGGCAGTTGCTCTAAAGATTAGCCAGAGAGAAGAAGATTTTCTTAAAGCTGAAGCCAAAACTTTAGGGAAAAACGTTTCTGAATTAATCCGCTTGGGATATATTAACAAGTTTGAAAATTTAATGAAAGTGATGGAAATTAAAAAATAAAAAAAATCAAAAAGACAACTTCAACATGTCGTTGAGCTTTTTCTCCATCAAGTGGACGCGCTCAATCATTTCATCGTTCATGAGCAATTCATGTTTTCTGGCGATCTCTTGGATTTTTTCTCGATTGAGGGGCCTTTTACAGCCAGCACAAAACTCCGAAGTAAATCCATTCGAAGTACTGCAGAAAACACATTTTTTAGTCTCGGGTTGGAATTGTTTTTCGTCTGGAGTTTTTGCTTGAACTATTCCCCTTTTAATCAGCTCTATACGTAAAGCATCCTCTTGGTTGCTCATGTCATATACTTGGAGCTGCCTTGTTGATGTCCATCGTGCTACATGCTGGATTTGAGCATCACTATCCCCTCTAATCCGCCGAAAAGTTATTCCATTCCGCTTTAAGCTATAACACGTTATTTTCTTATCGATCCCTAAATGCTTGCAAGCAGTCCTAAGCTTTTTGTTGATATAATTGTTTTTCATCGACTCAAATTTACCCCTATTGCCTTCATTAATGAAGAAAAAAGCCTTTGGATCATCACGAAGCGGGTGTATTTGAAACCAGCGTTGGAGATACGGGTAGGAATCAATGCTTTGCAGAAAACCAGTTCCTTCCTTGCCATGCTCTGAAATCCATATTTTTGCGTAGCTATCATAGAACTCGTAATCCCTTATTTTAGTAAAAAGTATTTCTTGGGGTCTTCCCAAAGATTCTAAAGCCAAGGTTAGGTACGCTTGTATTCTTGGCTCATTTTCGAAATATTTGACAATTTGTTGAAATTCTTCAAAATTAAAACGGTCGGTTCGAAGCTTCTCCCGGCTCTTGTCAATTTTTTTGGTCAAGTGCCGGACAGGGTAGGGTGTGAGTGTATCTTCAATCCTCCCAAATTGATCTCTCTCCGGAAAGAGAATTTTCCAGATAAACTTAATGTTCTTAATAAATTCTTTTTTGCTTTCTACTGCTTTGTAGCGGGTATGCATGAATGCAACAATTTCATTAATATCCTCCCTGGTGCATTCCTTAAGATCTTTTTCTGTTGCGTGAGTTATCACAACCATCTCACGGAGAACTCGGCTCCTCCTGATGTAGCTCGTATCTTTCACTTCAAAGCAATTTACCAGCTTTTTGAAGTACTCTAAATTCTTCTGATTTTTACAGTGGTAGATTCGTTTCCCGCTGGTGGGCGGGTTAACAATATTCGGTAGCGAAGCCACCAACCGCGCATATGCTTCTTGACTCCCATAGATGTCGTTTTCAGCCATTTTTGTTCCTCCTGTTGACCAAAACCTAAGAACTCATTTATTAAGGTGGGTATAACGGGGGACTGGGACTGAAAGGAAGGTGCCCTGTCGGACAGCAACCTCATAATCCTCGTTCCCGCCGAGCAGGGATTCGGAATAGAAGACTCATGCCCCCGCGAGGATTTGAACCCCGGTTTCAAGCTGCTTGCCTTGCTTTTTCAGCAGACCGCAAGCTCGCGTCCTCTCTGGTCATGTGATATCCAGGCTAGACGACGGAGGCATGCATGAAGAGAATAAGAGTTTCTTTAAAAAGCTATACGACAGATTTTTATAAACGCCCAGCACTTCAGCTCTCATGCCCAGAATCCTCTTCAGCCAGCCGGAAGGCGACCGGCAGCACGTGCATGATTCGCTTGTAAAGCGTTTAGGTGAAGAGCACGAAGTCAACAAAGTGCGGGAAAGCGCCTCACCACGGACTAAAGTCCGTGGCTTGACGGAGGCGCCCTCTTAGCCCCGCACTTTGAGACACCGGAGAAGCAGGAGTTGAAAGAGCATTCATAACCGGTCTAAAGACCGGCTCTTTCTGCTTCTCCGTGTGTAACGGCAATCGGCGAAAGCTTGGGGTTTCTCTGGGAATTGCACCATTGCCGCTTTTCTTCCCGATATGACCTTATCATGTACGATTCAGGGTTCCTCTGGGGAGAAGTGCCTGACGAGAAAAGAATCGAGCTATTCGAAGGATTTGCCGCGGATTACCTGCGCTTTGCGCAAACGCCCGTTCTCGTGCTCGCGGACGAAGAGATACAGGAAGCCATCAGGCCAGTGGCAGAAAAATCTGGATTTCAGCAGGTGGATTGTCCGTATAGAATTGAAGAAGTAGTCCGAAAGATCTCCAAAATGATGAACAACATTTAAAAAATAGAAGGGTATTCTAAGAGCATGAACAAAAGATATCTTCTGGATGTGGTCATCAATAAAGAGAAGCTTAGTGATGACAGCTTTGTCTTTGTTGCCCACTGCCTCAGTTTGGGTATAGCCAGCCAAGGGAAAGATATGGAAGAAGCGTTAGAAAACATCAAAGAAGCTGCCGAGCTCTACCTTGAAGAGCAGCCAGAGAAATATGAACAGCTGGTCAGCGAAGAGCCACCATTATTTTCGGTTGTTGAGGTCTTGAGAAGTGCCAAAGTTGCCAGTAGTATCGGGTAGAGAGATAGTAAAAGTTCTTTGTAAAATTGGCTTTGAACACGTTCGAACCAAAGGCAGCCATGCTATTTTAAACAAACACACGGAAAAAGGAAAAGTCACTATCCCCGTTCCATTGCATAAAGAACTCGCAAAGGGAACATTATCAAGCATTCTTAAACAAGCAGAGATGACAGTTGAAGACCTGAGGAACTTGTTGTAAAATTATCATCTCTTCATCTCCCCGCCACCCGCCGGCAGGAAAGCGATAATGTCGTCCAAATCGCCGTTTCCGAGCTGGTGCTTAATCTTCTTCGCGAGATCGCTCTTCTTCTCCTTGCCTTGAACAACGACGATAAAACTTTTCGTCCGCTGCTGCACGGCTGCCGGCGGCCCGCCAACGATCTGCCCGCCAACTAACCCAATCGCATACTCCAGTTTTGGGTGGAGGTAATTTGTTTTCCCATAGATCATGAAGCTGCCTTTCGCTAAAAACTCCCCGGGCTTCGCTTCCTTGCTCACCTGCTCCGGCTTGACGTAGAAAACATCGGCTGAAGCATGCCCCAACTTCCAGGCGCGGGAATAGGCGGCAACCGCTTGCGCTGCTTCTTGTCTAGTGGCTTCGCCCGCTGCCTGCCCATTTTTCACGACGAAAAACGGCGATCCCGCCATGTCGGTGTGGAAAACCAGATCGTCTTTTTCCGTGTGCTTCTTGATGACCAGCTCGTTAGACGTGGCATCTTTTCCTCCCACACAGAGGAAGCCTTCCGAGGAGATAAACCAATGGAATTTTTCGTACCATTCGTACTTGCGCTCTCTTTTCTGCCGAAGTTCCTGCTGCTTTTTTTCTTCCTCTTCCCAGAATTGCTTTTCTTCTTTCAGCAGCTTTTCCAGCTTTTTCTTGCTTTCGGCTACCGCTACTTGAGCTCCTGCCAGCTTTTTCTTGGCTTTCTTCGCCAGGTCGAAATAGTGCCCGGCATTTTCTTCCAGAGATTTGGTGAGATCGAGTTCGAGGTGCATGGAACAATGAAAGAAAACAAGCTTTTAAATTATTCTCCCCATAAAACTAATTTCTAACATCCCAGCTTTTCTTTAACTGTTGGAATTGCCCTTTCTCAATCGCTTCCCGTATCTCCTGTAGCAGCCTGCTGAAGAAGAACAAATTATGCATGGTCATCAGGGTGTAGAAAGAAAGCTCTTGGGCTTTGTGCAAATGCCAGAGATAGCTGCGGGAAAAGTCCCGGCAAACGGAACAGTGGCAGTGCTTGTCTAACGGCGACGGATCTTCACGGAACGCGGCAGTCATCTTCATCCGGAATTTGTTTTCCACCTTCCCGCCGCTTTCCGGGCGGATGAACGCATAGCCCATTCTCGCTAACCGCGTCGGCAGTACGCAATCAAACGTGTCAAGGCCGAGCTCCACATACGTGAAGATATCGTCCACCGCACCGATGCCCAGCAGATGCTTCGCTTTTTCTTCCGGAAGAATCTTCATGACGGGCTGCACGAGAGCCAAGCTTTCTGTCTTGGGATCCCCGAAAATGCTGCCGATGGCCAAAGCCTCAAAATCCAGAGAAGAGATGAAACGGGCGCTTTCTGCACGCAACTCCGGAAACCGGCCGCCCTGGACGATGCCGTACAAAGCCTGAGTTCCGTCGGTGTTGAGTTTTCGAAACTCTGCCAAACTGCGCACCGCCCAGGCATGGGACCGTGCTAAAGATTTCTTCGTCGGAGCTTCATCAGCATTCTTTTCCAAGCATTCGTCAAAGGCAAAAATCAAGTCTGCGCCTAATTTCTTCTGAATCTGCATCGATGATTCTGGAGTTAAGCGATGCGGAGAGCCGTTGACCGTAAAAGTGACACCATCATCGTCCACCTGCCGCTTTTCTCCTAAGCTGAAGACCTGAAAGCCGCCGGAATCCGTAAAGAACGGCTTCTTCCAGCCGGAAAAAGAATGTAAACCGCCCATCTTTTCAACAATAGCTTCACCGGGCTGCAAGTGCAGATGCAAAGTGTTTGCGAGAATAGCATCGAAGCTCAGAGCATGGACTTGTTCTGGCAGCAGCGATTTGACGGTGCCTTTCGTCGCTACCGGAATGAACGCAGGCGTTTTTATGTCGCCATGCAGCGTTCGGATGATGCCGGTCCGGGCTGAGCCGTCGCGGTGCAGGATGGTGAAAGAGAACATATATCGCTCGAGAAGGGGGTAGTTTAAAAAAGTTCGTCAGAAGATGAGAGAAAATACAAAAAATCTTCTTTTTCCCCCAAAGAAACCTTTTAATAGTACCCTCTTTTACAATCACCCATGCCTCAAAAATATCTTTCCATCCAGGACGCTATGCAGCAAGGCTCTGGCACCGTTTCCGTACGAGGCTGGGTGCACCGGGAGAGAGGCAGCAATAAGCTGAAGTTTATCGTGCTCCGGGATGCTACTGCACTCATACAATGCGTGTTGGAGCGCACCAATTTTGAAAAAGAGTGGGATGGCATCGATCATCTGCAGGTGGAAACCTCTCTAACGATTACCGGCGAAATCAAGAAAGATCCGCGCGCGCCGAGCGGCTACGAAATCCAAGTTAAAAAGTTTGAGATCATCGGCAAGAGTGAAAACTATCCGATCAGTAAAGACCTTTCGCCAGAATTCCTGCTCGACAATCGCCATCTGTGGCTGCGCAGCACGCGGATGCAAGCCATCCTTAAAATCCGCAGTACGGTTTTTGCTGCGATTCACGAGTACTTCCGCAGTGTCGGCTTTTATGAATATCATTCGCCCATCTTCCAGGCGGTGCAGGCGGAAGGCGGCAGCACCCTCTTTCACGTCGATTACTTCGGAAAGAAAGATGTCTTCCTGGCTCAAACCTGGCAGCTCTATGCCGAGCCGGCAATTTTCTCGCTGGAGAAAGTTTATACCATTGAGCCGGCGTTTAGAGCGGAGAAAAGTAAGACTTCGAGACATCTCACCGAGTTTTGGATGTGTGAGATGGAGATGGCCTGGAGCGCTTTTAAAGATATCCAAGATCATGGCGAAGCGCTCATCAAGCATGTGATGAAAAAAGTGCTGGAGAATAACGAAAAAGACCTTAAAGCACTGGAACGCGATCCTGCCAAGCTCCTGCCGACGGTGAAAAAGCCCTTTGTCCGCATGACGTACACCGATGCGCTCAAAGTCTTGAAAGACAAACGCAAGATGCGGGTGCAATGGGGCAAAGATTTACGGACGATCGAAGAAGAAGAGCTGACAAAGCTCTACGATGTTCCCGTTATCGTGACACACTATCCCAAGAAAGTAAAAGCGTTTTACATGGTGGAAGATCCTAAAAACCCCGAGGTCGTAGAAGGCTGCGATTTCCTTGCGCCCGAGAGCCATGGAGAGATCATCGGCGGCAGCCAGCGGGAACATGATTTAGAGAAGCTCAAAGCCCGATTAATCGAGCAGGGCGAAGACCCGAAGAACTACGAATTCTATCTCGACACGAGACGGTATGGCAGCGTGCCCCATGGCGGATTCGGGCTGGGAGTGGAACGCATCATCAAATGGATCTGCGGGCTGGACAACATCAAAGATGCCATTCCCTTCCCCAGGACGATGGAACGGTATAAGCCGTAATAGAATTCTGACCCAGAATACTTTTAAACCAACGCACAACGGGAGCTTCCATGCCCTATACCCTCACTCCCTCTACTTTGAACTTATTCAAAAACTGCCCGCGCTGCTTCTGGCTGCATTACCGCCAAGGCTGGAAACGGCCGGAAGGCCTCTATCCATCCCTGCCGTATGGCATCGACAAATTCCTGAAAGAGCGCGCGGATTATTATCGGGAGCGCGGCGATTTGCCGCCAGAACTTCGGACGCTGCCGGGAGTAAAGCTCTTCGACCATCCGCTGCTGGTGTTATGGCGCAATGGGAAAAAAGGCATCCGCTGGAAAAGCCCGGCGGGGAATATGCTGTACGGAGCGCTCGACGATGTACTGGAACGCAATGGAAAAGTCGCTGTGCTCAAGTACGTCACCCGCGGCTTTCCCACCAAGAAAGAAACGGCTTCGTACTACCAGGACCAGCTCAACCTCTACACGCTGCTGCTTGAAAAGAACGGCTTCCCGACGGAAAAACACGCACATATCCTGTTCTACTATCCAAAAGGCATCAACTGGCGGGGCGACGTGTGGTTTGAGAAAGAATTGCAGAAGATGGCGGTTTCAATGAAAGATGCCGAAAAGCTGTTTGAGAAAGCGCTCGGAACCTTGCAGAAAGAATGCCCGAAGAAAAGCTGTGCATTCTGCGAAAGGAGATAAACCATTGCTTGATGAGTTTATCGTTGTGAGAAAATATTTAAAATAATTATCGCTTTTTCTGAATATAAGCAAATCTCCCCTTTGGCCATGCCACCTCTTGGACAGGTTTAATACGCATTGGGCGCCCATACTTTTTTATAGACACCACCCCCTGAAATGGCGATGTATACTCTTAAGCAGACCCCAGAAGACTTTATCGTGCAGGAAAAGAGCACGATCGTCCCGAAAGAGCATGGACCGTATCTCTATCTGCTGCTCAGAAAAAGAGAAAGGACCATTTTCGACGTGCTGCAGGAGCTTTCCCGCAAGTTGCGGATAAAAGAGAAAGACATCGGCTTTGCCGGCAGCAAGGACAAGCAGGCCGTTACCGAACAAGTCCTTTCTCTGTATCGAAAAAGGAAAGAAGATATTCTTTACTTGCAACTGAGAGGAGCCACGCTTTCTTTTCTGGGCTATGGCACTACGCCGAT
>CAZOPZ010000038.1:0-11470 GCA_964582035.1 uncultured Methanosarcinales archaeon
CTAGGGCAAATGAGCTGCATTCTTCTTGTCAAAGCAACCGGGCAATAACTCCAGGCAATTCTGCAAACGAAGAAAAATACGCATCCGCGCCCGGAATATCTGTGCACGCAATGAACTTCATCCCTGCCGCTTTGGCAGCTTCCCCATCGACGGGAGAATCGCCGACATACACCGCTTCTTTGCTGCTCACCCCCAGCTGTTTTGCTGCCGTAAGCAACGGCTCCGGATGCGGTTTTCTGTTGATTACATCTTCCACAGCGATGATGACCGGAAAATAGCTTTTGACCGGAGCTACGGAAAAATAGCTCTCTACAGTTATTCGCCGGCGGCTTGTTACCAAAGCGAGGGAAAATGTTTTGGAGAGTTCCCGAATTGCTTGCAGGGAGTGGGCCGGCACTTTCTGCAATTCTGCGGGGTACGCCGCTTTCTGTCCTGCATCGAGCAGCCGCTTTATTTCCTGCGGAGGCCGGCCGAGCGCTAGAGTTTGCAGGGTATCATTCATCGGGAGATGGAAGATTTTCCGGATATCATCCCGTGCCGGAATGGCGGAGCCGGCATCCTGGAAAATTTTCTGGTAAAAAGCAGCATGCGCTTCCGAAGAATCGACCAGCGTTCCATCCACATCAAACAGAATTGCTTTGATCACGGCACTAAAACCTTCCTTATCCCTGCATCGCCCACTTCACGTACGCATAGAGAATAACGGACAACTCCACCAGCCGCTTGTTGGTTTCATACGCCCGTTCAATGCCTTTTCGGACTACTTTTATCTGTTCATGAATCCCCTCCGCTTCCTGGAGCTTCTCTGGCGCAATGCGCAGCCTGATGCGGTCAAAGTTCAGCTTCTTGAGCTCTTCTTCCAAAGTGATGTGGAAGAAAAAGCCTTTCACCATGCTTTCATCGAGGTCGTTCATCCTCGTGGTATGCGCTTCATGGATGATGCCTTGGGTGGCAAAGCGGAAATCTTTGCTGCGCAAAAGGCGCTGGAACAGCATACTCAGCTGCTCGTTGCTCTGCTGTTTTTCGGCAGGCGCTCGGAGAGTGGGTATGCGATTCAGGGCAGCGGTAAACTCTCCCGCAAAAGACTGCTGCAGCCATTCCTGCAGCCCTTCGGCAAAAGCGATGTTTTGCTGCAATGGCGCAGCAATCTCTTCCATCATTTTCAGCGTGCGCTCTAAGTTGATGTTTTCATACAAGAAATCTTTTCTCTGCAGCAATTCCCGGGCTTTTCCGGCCACAGAAGGAATAAGCTCTGCTGCCTGCTTCATCACCGTGAGATCAGTGCCAGTAATCAATAACGAAGAAAGTTCAGCATGGATCTGTTCGGGCAACAAGGGCAGCCGTTTGCTTCCCCGCACCTGCCGCAGCAGGGACACACACTCGATGTCCGCATTTTTCTGGTTCAAATCGTTCAGCTTATGGATGTGGAGCATCATGGTTCTGTTCTTCTTTTGCCTATTTCTCCAGGCGATCGTCTTTCCCGCAGTAGGGGCAGGCCAAGCGATGGAGCAAGCCCACTTTGGCCAAGTCCACGCGGAAAGAATAATTGCAGCGGTTGCAGCGATACAGCTTGGGCTGCGCTGGAGCGATATTTTTAATGGGCGCTTTGGGCGGGCCTTGCTTTACGGTCTGCTTCAGCTCATTACAGCAGGTATCACAGACCAGCACATTGACGTCTTTTCCTTTTTCTTTCGGGTACAGGCGCACTCGTTCTAAAGGCACGACGGCCTTACAGCGTTCGCATGTCCGTACCCGGCGGATATCCATATTCCCCCCTCGCGGCAAAATCCTGATTTCCTCTTTTCTTTCTTCCTCTTTTAGGGGCGGCAGGTTATTTAAGCTTATCTTTTGTAGAGAAGGAGAATCCATCTGTGGAACCTTCTCTGATCTGAAGAACATATTTTTCAGCCATTGCATACTCATATTTTCACCTCACACTTTAATGGCGGGCCCGAGGGGATTCGAATTCGGGATTATTTTGCAATAATTCCCCCGACCTACAGCTCTCTTTCTTGCGATAGAAGGCTGTCGCCCTATCCAGACTAGGCTACGGGCCCGTCAGGACGGCTGTATGCGGATGGTCTTTAAAAAGTTTTATGTGAAGCAAGATAAGAGGCTCAATCCAGAACTGCTGCGCTTCATTCAATCCAATCTTTATCCCTTATCTTTTCTGGCAAGTATCTTTCAGAGATAAAACTGATTCCTCTGGCCGATAACGCTTGAATCTCTGCTTTTGCCCCAAACTGTCTCATCATCTTAAATTCATGTTGCCACTGCTTGTTATTTTTGAACCAATCATACCCCGCAACTTGTTTTAATCGGGAAAGGTCCTGCTCCGTCAATTTGATAAAATGCTTCTGAAGCCCATATTTCTCAATATCATCCGCTTTTATGCCCAAGAATTTTGCTTTGGGGATAGCCATCTCTTCGGCCATGTGGGCTAGGCTGATCGAACCAAACTTAATCACCGAGTAGATATAATGCCCCCAACTATCAAAGTCCGTCAGCACAAAAATCGGCAAGCCATGCTCGGCACTCAGCCGCTGCAATAACCGCCGGATGCCCCGCGTCGTCTGCCCCTGCGATGACATGATGAGGCAGTTCTGCTTTTCCCAGAAGCGGTCCTCATGCAGGCGTTCCCAGACCGCCGCCTTTTCCATGTAGAGGACGTACTTGGCATCCACCTTCTTGAAAGTAATATTTTCTACATTGCTGGGGATGCTCCAGCCGCCCGAACCCAGCTTGGACCAGTCAATAATATCGCCAGCATCTTCGACAACAACTTTTCCCGCCACGCTGCCCATTTTATTGGCGTTAACTTGCAGCATCTCCCGCGGGAAGTTGGTGATGAGCTCCAGATCCTCAATGGCCTTGTCCGTTTCTTTCTGCTCATCGACGATGTTGGTCTTCGTCCCCGGGATGGTCCTCTTCGCCATGTAGAACACGTCCCGCAAGCTGGCATGCTTCTGGACGTCCAACAGGGATTTCGCGATAGCCGCCACTTCCAGCGTCTGCATGAACTTCTTGGCATGCGCCACGTTAAAGAAATAGCGCTGCGCCGTCTTGCTGCCCAGGACGAGCGTTTTCGCTTCTTTGTCGAACGTGACATTGCTTAATCCGCGCACCGAAAGCTCGATTTTTGGATTGGCCCCTTTTTTGATGTCCGCAAGCACGGATATTCCTAAGCCGACGAGCTCTTCTTTTGGCGTGGCTTTTTTGCTGCCTTCTTTTTTCGTCGGTAACGTCATCTGCAGTCCTGGCTTTGTTTTCGTGGTTGGTATGGTCATTTTTTCAATAGTGTTGTGTCTTACTCCCCCTTTGCTCCGTGGTCATCCGCCGTCTTCTTCCTCATCATTCTCGGCCAATTTCGTGCTTTCTTCCACCTCGCCTTTGAGCTGCTCCATGCTCATGATCTGCTGTCTTATCTCTTCTTTTTTGATCATGGCAAAGAGCTTCTGGGTAACGCTTTCTTTGCTTTCGCCCGTCAGGCGGTGCAGCGCATCGGCCACCTCTGGGATATAGCGCTCAAAGAGGTTCGCCCGCTCTAATTGGGCCTGCACCCGCACTTTCTTGTTCACATATGCCTGCAATTTTCTTCCCACATCCTGCAGCGCCAGCTTTATCTCTTTGATGATCTCCGGATAATGCGCCAAGGCTTCTTTCGATTCTGACGTAAATGGCACCCACACCGAGGCGATGTGCAGCAGCACCGTTACGGGACCAGTAGGCAGGGAGCCGCTGCTCTGCTTCAGGCCATAGGGTTTCCAATTGGTGTTCAGGACCGCTTTCGTAAACGCGCAGGCTCCCGGCTGGTACAGTAAAGGAACTTTATTGGCAAAGCGCAAGACGGTAACAAGCTCTTCTTTGGGCTGTTCTCCCCCATAGGCAATGCCGATCTCCACTTGAAAAGGATTTCCCCGATAGACAAAGACCGGCCGGGTTATGGCGGCATAAAATTCGGCATTGATCTCTTTTTTCAGGCTTTTTTCCAACAGCTCCTGGCTGATGGGGCTCAGGCAATCCGTCGGCGGAGCCATGATCTTGGTTTTCTGGATCCCCCCATAGAGCTTTTCGGTCTGCTCCCGGCTCATCTGTGCCGGCTTGGTGTTCGGCAGCAGCGCGGCATTGGCACAGATCTCTTTGGCCGTTCCCGCTCCGATGCGGACAAATTCTTCCGTCAGGAATTGCTGCAGCGTTCTGCTTTTCGTCAGCTCCAGCATCTTCATTAAGCGGCCCAGCTCCACGCCATAGGGGTGCGGCTTGATCTCTTTGGCTTCCTGCGGCAATTGTTCGGTTCCCCGGGCAAAAATGGCCTGGCTGGCTTCAGGATTCGTGTACACGATAGTCGCATAGGGATTGATGATGGCGGTCTGCTTGAGATATTCATCGACGGACTGGCGGCCTTTCATGTAACTGCCTTCCAGCTCTACCTCGATGCGCGTGCCATGGTCTTTTCCATCCCATTCCACTTCCCGCTCTTCGACAATCTCTGGCGAGTTGGTCTGCGTGTTTATTTTCAATTTCATCTGCGTCGCCTTCTTTCCTGCGCCGGTTTTCGAGATGATGGACGCAGGCTTGCCCGTCGTCAATTGCCCGTACAGAACTGTCGCCGAAATGCCGATACCCTGCTGGCCGCGGGATTGCGCCAGCTTGTGGAACTTGGAGCCGTACAGCAGCTTGGCAAAAATGTTGGGAATTTGCTTGGGGACAATGCCGGGGCCGTTGTCTTCGACGCTGATCCGGAAGCGGGTTTCCGCCAGCTGCAGCAGCTCGACGCTCATCTCCGGCAGGATTCTCGCTTCTTCGCAGGCATCCAGCGAATTATCGACGGCTTCCTTGACTGCCGTTAAAAGAGCTCGTCGGGGGTTATCAAAGCCCAGCAGATGGCGGTTCTTCTCGAAGAATTCGGCGATGGAAATCTCCCGCTGCTTCTTGGCCAGCTCTTCGGCAGTTTTCTCCATGCTGCAGGAAGAAAGAAAAATGTTTATAAACGTTATGGTGGGGTTTTGGCGTCGTTTTGAAATTTTCTTTTAATCCTACAGGAGCTTTTCCAGTACTCCCTTGGCCTGCTTCAGCCCTTTCCAGCGCTCGGCATATAGCCCTAATCCCCGTGCTGCGGCAACGTTTTCTTCGTCATTGTCAAAATACACGCACTGCTTTGGAAGAAGCTTGTTTTCTTCCAAGATGTTCTTCCAGGCGTTTTCTTCCGGTTTCACGTATCCCGTTTCCCAGGAGAAATAGGCTTTGTTCACGGCAGCGAATAATTCGGGATAGTGTTGTCGATAGTAGCTGGTTCTTTCCCGAAAGTTATTGGAGAGCAGGTAAACAGTACCTTTTTTTCGCAACTGTTGGGCATAGCTCACCATTTCGGGAACAAGATGTTCGCCGGAAAACCAGTAGTCAAAGAATTCTTTTTCGTCTAACGAGACTTTCCAGCGTTGCAAGTACGGTCCCCAGAGCTGGTAGCAGGATGGCGCTTCTGGCCGCCTCACTATCGGCATAATTGCTCTCAAAGCGGCAACCACCTCCAGTGCGGGAACGCCAAAATCATTGGCCAAACGGTCGCTTAAGAAGCCGCTTTCGAGAAACACGCCATTCACGTCGAAAATGACTGCTTTGATCATGCGCTCCACCCTCGATTAGCTCTCTACCCAAACGCTATCTCTTTCCGCTTCTTTTCGAGAAAATGGTATACCGTTTTATGCATGGAGCCTTGGAGCAGCATGGCTAACGCTTGCCGGGCTACCGCCACGTCCGCCGTTTCGCCGATAATCGCTACTGTCTTCCCATAGATGGAGATATGCGTATCCGTCAGATGCTCAATTTCCTGTCTTGCTCGGCCTTGCGTCCCGATAATGCGCCCTTTGATGCGTTCCAGGGTATTCTTGCTTTTGCCGGCGATGTCTTTCATGTCGATGAGCTCCAGAGCATAGTCCGTCTTGAGCAGCAGCAGGGCGACTTTGGGATTAAATCCCCGGCCAACAGCCCGGACCATATCCTGTGCTGTATAGAGCAGCAGCCCATCTTTTCCCGTGAGAAGGACATCCCCTTCAGGAGAGATCTGCAGTTTGGTGTGCGTGGCTTTTTCCAGCTCCCTTTTTGTTGCTCCCAGCTCGCCGATAAGCACGGCTACCCGTTCCTGGGGAATCTTCAGTTCATAAGAGAATTCTTCTGCTGGCACTTCCCGGGGCATTTCTGCCGCTTCTGCTGCGATGGTTTCGGTTGCTTTTTTTTTCGCCATGATGCCTATTTTCCCGCCACTCTTTTAAATATTTCTTCAACAGTTTTCGATACTTTCAATTTCATAAAGAACTGCACCATATTTTTTACATCACGCTGCAGAAGCTCTTCGGAGTTTGGCGTCTTCACCATCGTCGCCTGCGAGAAATCAATAAGGACCGGCTTTTCCTCATCGTTGAGGATGTTAAATGCCGAAAGGTCGCCGTGGATCAGGCCGCTCCGATATAATTTTCGCATTTCGGCAATAATCAGGCCTAAGAACTGCTCGGGGTTTTCTGGAAGCGCATCTTTCAGCCGCGGCGCCGGAATGTCCGTGCCGATCATCTCTTCAACAATGATGTGCTGCAGCCAGCCCAAGGCTTCGGGTACGCGCACTTTGGCTTTGGCGGCCCAGAGCAGATTCCGGTACTCTCGCTGTGTCCAAGCAAAGACAATCTGCCGCCGCTGCCGCTGCAGATAGGCATAGCGGGGGTCTTTGCCGATATAGCCGAACATGCGCTTAAAGTCGCAATTCTGCACACGATATATCTTGACGATGACTTTTTTTCCTTCTTTTTGGCCGATAAAGACATTGCTCTCTTTGCCGATGGCAAGGGGGCTAAGCAAATCATCAAAAACCCCCTGGCTTTGCAGAGTAAAAATGGTGCGGTTGGTGAACTCGTCAAAGACGCCTTTCAGGGTCTTGAAGCGCTCCTGGTACGTTCTGGTGACCATGCAGCAGAAGAAAGAAGCGCGTTTTATATAGCTTTGGAGGCAAGTATCCTATGCAAGATCATCAAGTGGGGCATTCGCTGCGCTCAACCCCACGACATACGTTAAAAATGCCTTTGTAAAGCTTATTAGCTCCCTCGCCAGCTGCAGAACGAGCACTCCTGGCTCACTGCCGGCTTTTCTCCTTCCAGAACGCTCACGGCCTTGCTGAAAGTTTCTTCCGCATGTGCCGGAGAAACCGGAATTTCGACGAGCTGATGATTGAAGGTGACCTGGCTGTCAGGGGTGAATCTCTCCGGATAATAGAACAGCAAGAAGGCATAGTCCGTAGTCAAAAAACCTTTCTTTTGCAGGAGTAGCGTATAACATTCCAACTGCAGCGTATAGTAGTCGGGAGCTTTTTTCAGCGGAAAGCCTCGTGTTTTGTAGTCCAACACAATCAACTCTCCAGAAGGTGTTTGTAACACTTCATCTAAAGAGCCAGCCAGTATGTTTCCTTGCTCATCGGCCCATTGCAAGCCTTTGCGATGATCTCTCCATTTTCTGAGGAGCTTTTCGTCAGAAAAGAGGATAAGACCTTCGAGCTTGGACAGCTCTTCCGGAAGGCTTCCCATTTTTCGATAGGTATCAAAGCGCTGCTTGATAATCTTATCCATGCCGGAAGGCAAAGAAGGAAACGGCCCACTCGGCCTTTTATTTCCCTGCACCTCTTCCCAGAAGCAGCGCGGGCATTCGGCAGAAAGGTTCAGGGCGTGCGGGGAAAGGGTGTAAGGCATTATCGTTGCTGTTCCTGATAGGATGCTACGAAGTCCGTAGTCGTCGCCTGCTCGGCTTTCTTATCTTCTCGAAGGCACTTCACATACGCGATGCGCAGGGAATAGAACATCTTGCCATCAACGCTGCAGGCAAAATCATTTCCCCGGTCGATGTTCATGGCGCGGACTTCCAGAATTACCGTTGGGTTTACATAGATATCAGGCCTTTTTGTCCCTACTTCTACATTCTGAGGAGGGGTGCGCCGTTTTTTTCCAACTATGCTCCCGATGTCGTCAGCAAACAGATTTTTTGTCACCGGATTTTTCCGTACAAGATTCACAAATCCCAGCGATTGATACACATCTCTTTCTGGGAGATAGGAACCCACCAGCGCCTGGCTGTATTTATGTGGCGATTCTCCGCGTGAGAATCCTAAGATCACAAGGTCCAGCGGCTCGAATTTTTTGAATTTGACCCAATGCCTTTTGTCGCCGGGGATGTATTCGAGAAAGGGCTGTTTGAGAACGATGCCTTCATAGTTTTCCTGCTGCACTTTTTGTGCATAGAGTGTTACGATATCCTGGGGTGTTTCTGCTATCGTCCGAGAAACGGGAACGATTATTTCACCTCCTCTCAGCACCTCTTCCAGCAGCGCTCTTCGGGTGGCATTTGCTTCCTGCACTTGGGGCACGCCATTGTTCATCAATACATCAAAAGCCACCAACTGCACTGGAAACTCCTGGGGCTTGTTCCGAAGGTACTCCTGCAGGGCTTTCTCATTAAGTCTTCCCGCGTAGCGGGCTCGGGCTTGCATGGCTTTAAAGCCACCATACTTCCCGGCTTTTCCCCGCAATTCTCCGTCAAAAATGGTTTTTTCTAGTCCTAATTCGTGAAGCCCTGCAACAACTTCTGGGAAACACCGGGGCTCAAATTCGCCGGAACCGCGGGTGAAAAGCCGGACATCTTGACCGTTAACATGAACTTGGCAGCGGAAGCCGTCTTCCTTTAGCTCACAGGCCAGGCTTCCTTCGGCTTCTTGGATGAGCTTTTCAAGGAGAACGATACTTTCCGGGCTCACGGGGCGGTCGTTTAAGTCCACTTCGCTATAGTACGGGCCCATCGGTTCTATAGGGTTTCCAAATGAGATTTCAGCCATCGCATTCTTGTCCATTAGTGGTATTTTAAAAAGATTCGCCCCTTTTTGAAAAGTTCCGACAGCCACACCACTCTAAAGTAACAATCGTTCCAAAACATTTATATAATAGCACTATTTTTTAGTGGTATAACACCTCAAAACCACCTCTTTTCCGCTTAGGGGAAGTCACCTTCCCTTGAGCGGAGCCAAAGGCGCAAGCCTTTGTGCTCCTCAGCAGGCCGGGTCAAACCGGCTTGTTGGGGTTTTACTGTCTGAGACTTTAACAACATTTATCCTCGAAAATAGTTGCAAAAACTACTTAAAAATTCAAATTCGGAGGAAAAAGCAAAATGAAAATTTCAAAACAAATGGCAAATCGAATGCAATATGGTGGGGCTTTTGGGGCCATAGGAGCGGGATTGGGATTCTTGATCCACGGTTTCTCAGAGAACGATATTCGTGACTCGTACGAGCTCCGACGCTTAGAGGAGATTCCTCCGCAAATAGCGACTTTAGAAGAAGCATTTTCAGTCTGCTCTTTAGAAGACACCATCACTCCAGATTGCCTCGCCTTGCGCGGTTATTCTCTTGTTCTGAATAGGGAAAAAACCTTTGTAGAAAATAGCCCGGCGTATCGGTCCTTAGTTGCCGAATTAAGCCGAGATGAAGCCGCTCAGTCCGTGTTTGGGGGATTACTTCTTGCGTTTCTAGTGACAACGGTAATTGGTATATCTGCCTCCTCAAAGAGGGACTTAGAAGGATTAAAAGACCGATTGAAGAAGTTCGATGAATTATACAAATAGATAGACCCCCCCAGCAAAAACCAGATTTCTCGCCCGAAACATTTATAAAATAAAGACCGCAAAATTTATCCAGAGCCCGAGGTGAGAGTACCTGCGGGAGCCGACGGGAAACCCAAGCAATGAACTCGGGGGTTACGTTCGGGCTTCATTCCTTTCAATACCCAAGAAAGATAGGGCCTTTCAAACTTCACGTGCTTCACGATGAGAAGTGAAGCGTATCCATCTCTAGCAGAGTCAAAGAAGAATAAAATTTCGTCCAAAGAAGTAAGAAAGCAGTTCTGTTTTTCTGCAGGGTTTATCGAAGGAATGCATCAACACGTAGTCAGTAAAACTGACAAAACTAAAACTAACAAAACAATTAACCAGAAAGACTGCAGCATGTTCATTCCTCTGCTTTATCAGGATGCGAACGGTACGCCGTTCCCCGCCGAGTAAGCGAATAAAGCTACAGCTCTTTCTCAATACGGAGGAAAAACCATGGCAAAAATAAGCCCAGTAGCGGCTAAATATATCATTCATTCACGCATTTCCATTGCAGGCATTGTGGATCGTCCCGATGTCATCGGCGCCATTTTTGGCCAGACGGAAGGCTTGCTCGGCAATGAGCTGGAGCTGCGCGAATTGCAGCGTTCCGGCAGGATCGGCAGAATCGAAGTCAATACCAACACCAGTTCCGGGAAAACCTCGGGAGAGATTATCATCCCCAGTTCTTTGGATAAGACGGAAACGGCCATCATTGCCGCATCTATGGAAGTCATCCAGCGCATTGGGCCGTGCACGGCCAAGCTGGAAGTAACCAATTTAGAAGATATCCGCATCAGCAAGCGGCAGTTTGTCGTCGAACGGGCCAAAGAGCTGTTGAAGACGCTTACGGAAAGCACTTTGCCGGATTCCCAGGAATTAACAGATGAAGTAGCCAAGTCCGTCCGCATTATGGAAGCCGTCGAGTATGGCCGGGAACGCTTGGCGGCCGGCCCGGCGATTGACGAGAGTGAAGAGATTGTGATCGTCGAAGGGCGTGCCGATGTGATAAATCTCCTGAGGCAGGGATTCAAGAACGTCATCGCCATGAACGGAACGTCCTGCCCGGAAACGATCAAAGAATTGACGAAAAAGAAGACCACTACGCTTTTTGTCGATGGAGACCGCGGCGGCAATCTGATTATCCGCGAGCTGTTGAGCGTGGCCGAAATAGACTTTGTCTGCCGGGCTCCCGATGGTAAAGAAGTAGAAGAAATAACTAAGAAAGAGATCCACAAAGCGTTACGCAGCAGGGTAACGGCAGAGCAGGCTAAATTAGAGCTCGGCGTAGATGAGACCGGCGCCCTGAGAGAGCAGCCAGAGCGCTTGCGGCAAAGCTTGCGCGTCACGGCACCGAGCCGTCCGCTGCCGAACCGCCCACAGCGCTATGCCCGGCCGCCTTTGGGAAACAGTCGCCCCAGCGTGAGCCGGCCAGATGGGCCTTCGCTGACCCCCGAAGAGAAGTCGGCTTTCAAAAGCGTCATGGACGACCTCTTTGGAACTCATGGAGCCTGCATCTTCGACCAGAACCTGAACATTCTGGGGAAAGTGCCGCTGAGCGAGTTAAGCTCTACGGTCCAGAGCCTCAATGGCGGGGTCTATGCCATAGCGTTGGACGGGACGGTTGATCCGGAATTAGTGCGCCTGGCAGAAAAAGTGGGTGTCACGCATGTTCTGGGCACGGGCTCAACGGTAAAAGAGATGAGCAAAGTGCGGGTGCTCACGGACGAGAGCTTGTAGAAGTGAAAGGGGTATCAGGGGATTTTTCCCCGTACGTACTTAAGTCTGCCCGCAGGCCGCTCGC
>CAZOPZ010000039.1:0-253 GCA_964582035.1 uncultured Methanosarcinales archaeon
CAGCGGGAAAAGCTCATCTTTAAACGCTTTCAGGTGCACCGGGTTGCCCATGCCGACGCGTATTTTGAATTTTTCCGGAAGGGCCAGCAGCTCTTTCAGCAGCTTGGCCAGGGTAGTATCAAGATCAAACCCGTAGCACATGGTGTCTTGCGACGTGAGCCAAAACTCCTGCACACCCTCCCGCAAAGCCTTTTTAGCGACGGCAACGATATCCGCAATCGGATACGACCGGAGATTCCCCCGGGCCTGCTTC
>CAZOPZ010000039.1:263-10655 GCA_964582035.1 uncultured Methanosarcinales archaeon
GATATCTTTTGCGTCCGCGTATTTGATGGGGATGATTTCAATAATGGGATTTTTTCTGACTTTCGGCAGGTTCAGGGGGGGCATTTCTCCGGTTTCCAGGGCATGCACCACATTGTCATGCAGGGCTTCTTCGACGACGGACACGATCTTGTGAATCTGGCTCGTGCCGACGACACAATAGTCTTTCAGCTTCTTGGGCTCCGTCTGCGCCAGGCAGCCCGCAAGAACAATAACTTTATACGGATGCTCTTTCCGGAGATTCTCCAAAGTGCGGAAAAGCTCATTCTCGCTCGGCGTCTTGACGGTGCACGTATTAATGATGACCACATCGCTTTCTTCCAGGCTGTTCGCGAGCTCAAATTTGGCCTCTTTCAGGATTCCTCTCATATACTCGCTGTCCGCCATATTGGCCGCACAGCCCTGGGTCATGATGTAGATGCGGGTCATACTGCTCTTCGGAGCAGCAGTTCTTTAAAAAGTTTCAGGCTGTCTCTTGTAGTTCGATAGCTGGCTTAGCCAAAATGGCGAGGCGAGCTTTTCCACCTGAAAGCCTCTCCCGTCCGTTCCACCGCTTTCAAAATGTATAGACATTGTGCAGCAGAGATCCATCGCCAGCGGTGGCGAGCCTCGCCGGCCTGCCAGCTATCGAACAGGCTTAGTCAACACTTTTTCTGGGCAAACCCTTTTATAGGCCATTTCTTTCCTTTCCCCGTGGGCGATAAGAGGAAGAGAATTTCCTGGTTTGCACAGGGGGCGATAAGCACCGTTCTTCTGAGCAGTTATATCCATCATTTTGGCGATGAGGCTTTCTCTGCCACGCCAGAAGAAAGAAGCATTGAGCGCGAGATTGGCATCCCCATTTTTCTTAACGAAACGGCACAGCGGGCAGAGCGCTCTGCCTTCACTCAGCGGGTTGCAGAGACCTACCGGGAAGCGCGCGATAATTGGGATTTCTTTGACGGGCAGTTTGCCCCGATCCGCTATCTGGCCATCGAAAGACTGGATGCAGATTTTGAAGTGGGCTGGTATAACCCTCTCTTCCACGGGCTTTCCCTCTCTTGCACGGAAGATGCCCGCTATTGCATAGAAGATGATGATTTTATCCATGAGCTCGGGCATGCCTGGTATTTTGCTCTCTCTGCTGAACAACGGCAGCAGCTCCGCAGCGAATGGAAAATAATAAGCCGGGGTGAATACCAATGTTCAGCCCCAGAGATGCTCTTAGGCGACTGCGAATTTATGCGGGAATGCGAAAGGGCCAGCCGGGATTTGGCGACGGTAAGCTGCTATGCCACAACGCATGTGCTCGAAGACCTTGCAGAAACGATGATGTTCGTCTATATCCTGAATAATCCCCATCGGTCGCTTCGGGGCTTTCCCCAGCCGCAGCCGGAGTTCCGAGACTTCACCTCGGAAGATGAGCCGCGCCAGACCTTAGGGATCCATTTTTCCGCAGAGAGCTTTCCCCGCATCCGACAGAAGATTGAGCTTCTTGCAGAATACCGAGCGTTCTCGGAGCGGGAACGGGATTTTGCACTCCAGCAACTGGAAGCATATGAACTCAGAGAAGGGGATGGGGCGCAGGAAGAATGAGCCGGAAAACCAAAGCGCTCATTATCGGAGCGACATCTCTGGCTCTGGGAACCAGCTGGTATGCCATTACTTCTGCGCGGGAAAGAGACGGCCTGCTCGACGAGATCCTGTTCGCCACCCCAGAAGAGATTGCTTTCCAGGAAGAGATTGGGGTTCCCGTCTATCTCACCTGGGATGACCGGGGCGAAGAGCGCAGTCAGCGCGTGGAGAACTTTGCAGAGGTTTACCATGAAACACAAGAGCATTTGGATTTCTTTCCAGAACAGTTTGCCCTCGTGAACCGGATTCGCATCCGAAACTTCCATTCAGAAGTTATCGCCACCGCAGGCCATGATGGGACGATTACGACGTACTGTGGCCAGACGAAATGCATGACGGATGATGCCTTGGTGCATGAGCTAGGGCATCTCTGGCATTATGCAGTGAACCCGGAATTCTGGGCAGAATGGTGGACGCTCAGCGGCATCGGCTATTATGGGGAAGCTGATGAAAGCGTCAAAGGCCACTGTTTAGAGTACATGGCTTCCGTCGCTTCCGTCACCTGTTATGGAGCAAAGAATGAGTTTGAAGATGTTGCCGAGCTTGCTACTTTTGTCTATGTGCTGAATCATCCGGATATTTTCGTGCTGGGCTATCCCAATCACGGAAAAGACGTCCTGGAAACCATGCGAATACGTTTTGATTATCTGGAGCTCGGGTTAATTCCCGAAAGTATCCCTCGCATTGAAGAAAAAATCCGCTTGCTGCAGCGCTATGGATTCTTCTCTGCAGCAGAGATGCATACAGCATTAGAGGAGCTGGAAGGATTTTATCAGGGCATACTCAAAGAGACCGATAGGGAAGCCTACCCTCTGCCAGAGCCGCATTGATCTCCCTCACAGAAGCCGGAACATCTCCAATGCCCGCAACCACGTAGTCAGCACCTGCGCCATACATCCGCCGGTAGGATTCTTTGAACCGCGGGAGCAATTCTGATGGAGAGATCTGAGCAAGTTCTTTCTCATTCAGGCCAAGTTCATTCCCCGTTTGCACCAACCCAATCGTCCACATGCCGGCATTCCGGCCTTCGCGAATATCATCCAGAGTATCGCCTACTTTGACACATTGGTAAGGCTCCTGTATCCCCAAGAGCATCATGTTGAGGTTGCACATATGGGGTGCAGGCCTGCTGATGTTCCAGCTATCTCCAATTCCTTGGACTTTGCCCCAGTCATAGTGATCTTCCTGGCGGACGGCATAATCTCCCGTCGAACAGACCGTTACATCGGGCGCATATCCCCGCTGATTCGCTTCGTTCAGAAGCAGTCGCATCATCTCTCCTGTATAGCCTGTCGTCGAGCCGATTTTCAATCCCTGTTCCCGGAAAGCAGCCAGCGCTTCCAATGTTCCCGGGATAAGATCCGCATAATCCGCCAGGCAGGCCAGCTGCTGAGGAACAAAAGAAGCAAACATCTCTTCAACATCGGCCTCATTCGGAAGCCGCCCATAGGTGCCCTTCCATCGCTCCAAGACTCCCGGATCTTGCGTAATTTTCCGGATATGCACTTTCTTGTGGGCGCCCATCGGTGCTCGTGCTTCTTCCATAGTGATGGGAACGCCTTTGGCGGCAAAGACCTCCCGAAACACGACCGCCGGCGCACAGCAGCCATAATCCATGGTCGTGCCAGCCCAGTCGAGAATAATCGCTTGAAGTTTATGGTCTTGAGTCATGAAAGATCACTTTAGGTATTTTTATCCGTCGGGGTGACTAGTTATATATAAATCATACGAAAAAATTTGACAGATGGCGTTCTCCTAGCACCAGCGAGAAATACAGCGCTTTCTGCGCCCGCTCGTAGTCTTTTGCGGGCACTTCTGCCCATAAAGAGAAGTCGGCGCTGCTGCCTGCAGATGAGAAATCAGAAGACATTTTCGAAACCTGCCCGACCGGAACACCCCTCTGTGCCAAGGTCGAGAAAAACTGAGCTAAGATATTCGGGTCTTTCCCCAGATTCACGCCGACGAGCGCAATGAAAGACGAATCGTTATGCTGCTCGACCCGGCCTCGTTCTGATAGTCGGGAAATAAGGCTGGTGGTATCTGCTTGTGAATCGGAAAAGCCTATACCGATGCCTACCCGCGATGTGGTAACCGTTTCGACATTCACACCAGAAAATGCTTCTCCCACGAAACCCAGGTAGCCCGAGGAATCTTCCATCTCTCCGGAACGCAAACTGATGGAATGGAACGGCCCTTTTTTTCCGGTTATTCCGGTTACCCGCGGAGTGGGATCTTTTAGCGGGCCGACTTCCGTCCTGCCGGCGTCGGGTGCAAAAGTATTTAGGACATAAAAGGGAATACCATCTTCAATTAAAGGTTCAAAAGTCCCGGGATGAAGAACTTTTGCTCCTTGCTTCGCTAATTCCTGTGTTTCCTGATAGCTCGAATAGGGAAGAGGACGAAGTTTGCCTTCCTGTTCCAGCTGCCACCTTTCTTCTTCAGAAAAAATTTTGGGGTCTATAGGGTAAATTCCGCAGACATCCGTACAATTATAGCCAGCCCGGGCTTTGATCGCTCTGAGAACTAATCCCTGGCTCTTATCCGAGCCGCCGCGGCTGAAAAGAAGAACGTTGCCCTGCTCATCGCTGCCATGGAAGCCACCCGTGACTGGTAAAATATCGGGGTTTGCGTACGCTTCTTGAATGAGGGAATCGCTCTTGCGATTATAGGTAGCATTCTTTGGATCTCCAGAGAGTTTTATGACGTGCCGCGCCGGTATAGTTTTGGCGGGAAGCCCATGCATGCGAAGATAAAGAGGAAAAAGCCGCTCTTCCAGCCGCTCTCCGAAAGAAACAATATACGTATAATGGAATGGCTGCTGTTCTGGTGAGAACTTCGTTTTTGAGCCGAAAGCATTGCGCAATAAGCTCTCACATTTTTCATCGATAACCTGCACCGCACCGGGGATCCTATGGAAAATGTCCATATACCGCTGTTTCACGCGATAAAATTCTTGAGGAACTTCTTCCCCGTCAAAATGCTTCTCCGCACCGGCAATCAGCAAATTGGTGACTTCGCTCGGCGCAGAAACAATAACCGCTTTCGGATGGCCGTCTCTCGCTAAGAGCTCTACACATTTTTCCAGAGCTGCAGCATCTTTCTGGCTGCTGCCACCAAATTTATAGACGTCGCGCTGAACCATCCCTCGCAAAAATGGCGGGTTTTATTTAAACGTTGCCGGCTTGAAAATGGGGATGCTAAAACCACCATATTTCTTTACAGAAGAAATCTTTAAATATAAGTAATACGTATCGATAAGTACTGAGGCGTATAATGATTACAGAAGATAATTTAATTGTAACAAAGCACGCTCAGGAAAAGATGCATGTGGAAGGAATAGCGGTTCAGCAAGTTATTGAAGCTTTGGAAAGAGGCTCAAAATACCAACAGACAGATGGATTCCTTGCAGTATACAGCTATTACTCTGTTGCCTATAAAAAGTTAGGCACAAAATACCTCATAAAAACAGTATTTATCAACGGGTGAGATTATGGAATGCTACAAATGCGAAAAAGCACATTTTACGAAGAAGAAAGTAGAGTTTATCCAATTAGGAATATCGCTCGGCAAGTTTGACGCTTTAGTCTGTCCGGTTTGTGAAGAGACGGTATTTGAAGGCTCGGTAAGCAAAAAAATTGAAGCAAAAGCAAAAGAGGCGGGGATCTGGGGCTTAGCGCGGAAGACTCATATAGGTACTTCCGGGTCCTCGCTGGACGTAAAAGTTCCTAAAGCCATTGCGGAGTTCTTAAGCCTGAAGAAAGGGCAGGAAGTGCTCATCGAACCGCTGGAAAAAAATAAAATAGAGATAACAGTGATGTAGGAAATCGGAAGCGATTGAACGTCACAACCCCAACTGCTGCAGCACTTTCTCCCGGTCAAAGGGCTCCAGGTCTTCATAGCGCTGCCCGACGCCCAGAAAGAATATCGGCTTCTTCACGGTATAGGCGATAGAGAGCGGTGCTCCGCCTTTCTCGTCCACGTCCGCTTTCGTCAGGATGATGCCATCCATCTCCAGATGCTGATGGAATTGCTGCGCCTGCTCGACGCAGTCATTGCCCGTAATACTCTCGCCAACAAACAGCTTCAGCTGCGGCTTGGCGATGCGGATGATCTTCTCCAATTCTGCCATTAGATTGACATTGGAATGCAGCCGGCCGGCGGTATCGATCAGCACCACATCGATCTTATTTTTCTCTGCATACTTGATCGCATCAAAAGCCACCGCAGCGGCATCTGCACCATAGGTATGCTTGATGATCTTCACGTTCAACCGCTGCGCATGCTCCTCCAGCTGCTGGATGGCCGCTGCGCGGAAAGTGTCGCATGCTGCCAAGACGACGGAAAAGCCTTGCTGCTGCAGACGATGCGCTAACTTCGCTGCCGTGGTCGTTTTTCCGGAACCGTTGATGCCAAAGAGCGCAATGACGTACGGCTTCTTCTGCGCCACAAGCTTCTCCAAAGGCTGGGCTTCAAAAGAAAGGATGTCTTGCAGGCTATTCCGCAAAGTCTCGCTGATCTTCTCTTCCACCTGGCGCGGCAGGGGCTTGTCCACTAATTCCTGCTGCAAATCGTCTTTCAGCCGCTCGATCACCGCCACCGCTACATTGTTTTCCAGAAGTGCTAATTCCAGATCCCAGAACAGCTCATTGAATTTGTCGGCCGAGATGGTTCTGGTCGTGAATTTTTCCGTGAAGCGCCTGAAGAATCCCTTTTGAGGAATTTCCGGCTCTTCTTCTGCTGATAGAGGAATTGCTTTTTCTTCTTCTTTAAGTTCTTCTTGAGCAGCTGCGAAAATTTCTTCTTTAGGCTTTCTTGCTTTTGGGGATTTTTCTTTCGGCGCTTTTTTTGGCTCTTGTTGTTCGAATCTTTTTTCTTCTTTTTTCTCTGCAACAGTTCTTTCCTTAGTTTTTCTTTCTTTCTCCCCCCTAGTCTCTTCACGCGATGCTGCTTCTTTTTTCTCAGAAATAATTTCTCTTTCTTCGGCTTTCGGGGCAACGGCCGGTTTTTCAACTCCTTTCTCTTCTGCTTCTTCTTTGGCTTTTCGAGAAAAGATCGAAAGCGTTTCCTTAAGCTTTTCTTTCAGCTTGCCGAACATGTTTCTCCACTTCCTTGTATGCTTTCACTGCCTGCTGCTCAAATTCCGCTTGCACCGTCTCCAGAGCGACGAGCTGCTCGAGCAGCTCCCGCTTCTGCTCCTCTAACAACTGCCGGGCATCGGGCACCGGCTTCTCAACAACCGTATCAGCGCCGACATTGACCAGAACATGTTTGTTCTCTTTCAATGATGCCGAGACAAAAATGCCATTCGCCAGCGGCGCCAGGATCTCAGTGGCGAGGGCTGTTTTTTCCAATTCCCGCAAGCCGTCGATGGACGTGTCCAATTCGATGACCTGCTCCCGCACGAGATGCACTTGCTGCTGTAATTGCTCAGCTTGCTGCTGCAGCTGCTGGAACTCCGCGTACTTCTGTTCAATAACCGCTTCCATTGTTTGCTGCTGAGACATGGTCATGGCTTTTTCTTATCCTCTTCCTCATACCTTTTTTGCTTCTGCCGCTGTTACTGCTCTTTGAGCTTCCGTGCCAGCTGCTGCAAAAACTGCTGAGCCAGCTTCTCGCTCTTCAAGAAAGCCACATCGTCGCTCTGCTCCAGCTTTCCGAGAAAAGGAGAGTTGGCAATGACCGATCTCTTTCCTTCGCTTTGCAGCGCCGCAAGTTCTTTTTCAACCAGCGCTCGCAGGATGCTCTTTTCTTGGGCAGTAAAAACCGCTTTTTTTTCCGTTGCCATAGGCGCTCTGTTGGGAGCTTTGTTTATAAGGCTTACGCTGGATTTGGCTTTGTCCTAAAAGTCCGCCACTAGCATGAGATCGAGCCCACTTCAATAATCTATCTAGCGCGTTGTCTGGGGTTGCTCCCTACGGGAAGACAGCGCTATAAAATTATACGGCGAGGGGCGAGAAGCTAGTGGCGGTCGAGCAAAAGCGAGACTTAGGACAGAGCCGCTGGATTTAAATAAAGCCTTTCTTTTCTCTTTCTGCATGGTCCGCACTCTGGAAGGCAAGCATCCGCTGTACTATGAGGCCATCCTGCAGCTGCGGGATGTCTTGCCGGAAACGGAAGAGTTTGCTTTTGCCGCCATTAAAAAAACGGGCGTGCCGGTTACCAAGATAAAAAGAATCCAAAGAGGAGTGGATGTCTATCTTGCCGACAAAAGAATCGCCCGGACGATCGGCAAGCAGCTGCAGGGACGCTTTGGCGGGGAGCAGAAAATAACCATGTCGATCTGCGGAATGAAAGATGGGCAAGACCTCTACCGACTCACGATCCTCTTTCGCGGCCTGCCCTTCCAGAAAGGCCAGCAGGTACTGTATAAGGGAGAACTCTGCATCGTGAGCCTTCTCGGGAAAGATATCCTCCTGCAGGAAGTAAAAACGGGAAAGAAAGTACACGTGAAGTTTAAGGATGCGGCGGGGATAAAAGCGAAAAATAATTAACTATTGGTGTTCTCGATTCCTTTATGGCAACTGATCGAACGTTGGAGCGCTTCGAACGCCGGA
This sequence comes from uncultured Methanosarcinales archaeon, assembly GCA_964582035.1. Taxonomy (GTDB): domain Archaea; phylum Nanobdellota; class Nanobdellia; order Woesearchaeales; family GW2011-AR9; genus JAUYQE01. The sequence continues at coordinate 8,450 of CAZOPZ010000039.1, forward strand.
GGGGCAACTATGACCTAGCAGGTATGATGATTTCGCATGGCGATGTCGTCGCTTTCACAGAAGGCGTGCGGCCGGGTATCATCATTGCCGACACGTGCGGGCATCGCCTAGAGAGGGGCCAAGCGTACCAGAAATTTCTGGAAGAGCAGATTACAGATGGCTGGGGGAAGAGGCAGATAAGCGACGAGATGCATGACTTAGAGCGCCGCATCCGGGCCAAGATCAAAGCAGAAGGCTCGACGAAAGAAGCAGATGAAACCTATGGATGGACAGCACTGGGCTTTGCCCAATTCGAAGAACGGATCATTTCATACAGCGGCACCGGCCTTGATTTTCCCTTGATCATCCGAAAAGATGGCAGCATCGAGGAGATCCGCCTTATGCTCCCCAAGTTCGAAAGAGAAGAATCGCTATTTCGCACCCGGCCGGCTTATGATCAGTTTTCGCTTGGAGAGAATGAGGTGTTCCTGCTCAAAAGCGATGGGCTTATCGACAATATTGGCCGCTATTTTGATGCTCGTGTCCGAGAGTACGCAAATAAGCAGGGGCTAAAGCATGATGAGACCTTTCGCGACCATCTTCCCCCTGAACTGGGAAAAGCACTGGATCGAAACTATGTGAAATCACGCCTCGTCGATACAATCCGAAAACACCAGGCCAAACCCGCAGCCGACCTTCGGGAAGAGATCATTGCCGAACTGGGCGAATACTTCTTCCCAGCCACTGAGAGACATGACGACGTCACTTTCGCCGTCGTGAAACAAAGAGTATAGGGCTTATCTCCAACCTGCTTTTCTTTCTCTTTGCTAAAGATATTTTCTCAGGTGATCGTGAGCAGTTCTCACCACCATTCATGCACTTTCTTGCAACAGCCCCCGCAACTTCCCCATCTCCTTCCGCATCGCTTCCTCGCCAATAGCCACAAAAGCATCAACTTCCCGAAAGAAGGCGTTATTTTCAGCGCGATGTCGGCATGCTGCAAGCGCTCTTTGGCGAGGTTGTTCATCAGGCAGCCAATAGACCGATTCATAACCTTAGCGATGTCCGGCAATTCTTTTCCCATGATCCGCTTCACAAAGCGGGCTGGGGAAAGCAGTTTCTCAAAGCCCCACGTGCCGATACGGCGGAAGAAATGCGGCCAACGCTGCGGAAAGAGATAGTTTTCGACATTCAGGAATTCAGCAAGGATGAACTGCTCTTGCAGATCGGAAAACAGGCCGTCCCGCCGGGCTTTCTGCAACAGCGAAGGTTTCTCTTGCTTGAACAAGTCCACGGCAACCACGACCGCAGCGCCCATGCTCTGTACAACATCGAAGGGCGTCGGATTGCTGATGCTGCCATCCACATACTGATCGCTGCCCATGCGCACCGGCGTAAAGATGCCGGGGATGGAAATGGAAGCGCGCACCGCTTTGGCTACATCGCCTTGAGAAAAAACTACCTGCTGTTTCTTGGTCAGATTGTACGCAACCAAGCGCAGCGGAATCGCCAGTTCCGCAAAAGTCTTGTTCTGCAGCAATTGCCGCAGCTTATTTTCCACCAGCTGGCCGCGAATAAGGCCGGCTTTGGGAACAGTAAAATCAACAATAGTTTTCCAATCGGTCGTCTTCGCTAAAGATTGGATCTGCTCTGGCGTGTAGCCTGCCGCATAGAGCGCAGCGATCACCGCACCCATGGACGTGCCTGCCAAATAGTTGGGGAACAGTGTATGCTGATGAAGGACTTTCAGAATACCGATATGGCTCAAGCCCCGGGCACTGCCCCCGCCTAAAGCCAGGCCGAGAGTTTTCCTAGGAGTCCCCTCTTTTCCTCTGTTTTTCATAGGAAGCATCCTCTTTTGCACAAAGTGTTTTCTTCTCTCCGAGAGAAAGACGAGGTGTTTTATCTGCTTTTCCTCATTCTCTTTGGGGATTGAGCATAAAGAAAAAGTTTAAAAGATATAGAAATATCATCAGCTCATGCAAAAAAGAGGTGTTTTCCGGCTCTTTTGTTTTGTTATCATCCTCCTTACAACACTCATCGGAGCCCAAGCTGCTGAAGAACTGCCCAAAGCCTACCACCTCAAGCTCCTGGCCGTGCAGGAAAATGGAGAAAATGTATCCGGCAGCGCTGCCGACCTCTATCTCGAATTGCGGGAAGGCGGCTCGGGACGCGTCTTCTTGGAAACATCCCTGCTGACCAAGCTCGATACACAGGGCTCCACCCG
>CAZOPZ010000040.1:0-8568 GCA_964582035.1 uncultured Methanosarcinales archaeon
GGATTTATGTGTTGATGGGGGGCCTGGCACCCTCTGCAGCGTTGAGCGGCACGCCGTTATACGGGCAGCTGGAGCTCCTGCTGATTTTTCAGCTGATACTCGGCGGGCTGCTGATCATGTTCATGGACGAGGTGATCAGCAAGTGGGGATTTGGCTCGGGCATTAGCTTGTTTATCGTCGCCGGCGTGATGCAGCAGATCTTCATCCGCGCGTTTAATTTCCTGCCTTCCCCGACGAATCCGGATATTGCGGCAGGAGCCATTCCGGCCTTTTTGCAGGCGCTATCTTTTGGTGATGTGACGACGGCAGCATTGCAGATCGCTGCGGTCATTTCGACTATCGTGGTGTTCCTGATCTGCATCTATGTGCAGTCCATGAAAGTAGAGATCCCTTTATCTTTTGGCCGGGTGCGGGGATATGGCATCCGCTGGCCGCTGAATTTCTTTTATACGTCGAACATCCCGGTCATTTTGGTTGCGGCGCTGATGGCGAACGTGCAGCTTTTTGCGACTCTGCTGGAGCGCTGGGGCTATCCGATCCTGGGAACGTTTTCGGGCAGTACGCCGATCAGCGGCTTGGTCTATTGGTTGAGCCCGCCCAATGTGGTGCAGAACCTTATCCAAGGAAGTTTTACTTTCAGCATGATTGCGCAGGCTCTCCTCTACATCGTGGTGTTCATGGTCGGTGCAACTATCTTTAGCATCTTCTGGATGCAGACAGCGAATATGGATGCGAAGCATCAGGCGCAGCAGATCATGGCTTCCGGGCTGCAGATGCCCGGCTTTCGGCGGGATGAGCGCATCCTGGAGCGGGTTCTTAGCCGGTATATCTGGCCTTTGACGATTGTCGGCGGAGCTTCTGTTGGCCTGCTGGCTGCGCTGGCGGATTTGACGGGAGCACTGTCAAATGGAACGGGAATTCTTCTGGCAGTCATGATTGTCTATAAATTGTACGAAGAAATCGCCAAGCAGCATATGATGGACGTGCATCCTGCTGTTAGGAAGTTTATGGAATGAACGCTCTGTTTGTCGTGGGGCTGAACGCCATGAAGCCCCACTTGAAGAGATTTTGGTCAAGCTTTTTGCGAACGGAGTGAGCCAAAAAGGTTGTGACCTGGATGTGCATCCGGCTGTGAGAAAGTTTATGGAGTGAAGGAGTACGTCTGTCGTGGGATCGGTGGTATTTTCTCAAAGACTAATTTTCAACAACTCTTCCAACAATTTTATAAATAAGCTCTCCACAGAGGCATTTTACGATGGCATTTTTAGATCCCGTTCTGAATCCCGTGCTGCAGCCGCTGCTGAACAGCAGCCCTTTTCTCGTCGTGCTACTGCTGGCGTTAGTGGTCTCCTTGCTGATTACCCTGGCCTACCGGTTCTTTTCCGACCAGGCGAAGATGCGAGCCCTGAAAGAAGAGCAGAAAGCGTATCAGCAGCAGATGAAAGAGCTGCGCTCCCAGCCCGAGAAAATGATGCAGATGCAGAAAGAGTCCATGCGCAAGAATATGGACTACATGAAATTGTCATTTAAGCCTATGCTCTTTACCATGATTCCGCTCTTCCTTTTCTTTGGCTGGATGGGGGATCATTTAGCCTATGAGCCCATTTTTCCTGGGGAAACGTATAGCATCACGGCAACATTTGCCAAAGGCGTAACCGGTGATGCAGAGCTGCTGGCTGATGAGGGAACGGAACTGCTTAGTGCGGCCGTGCAGCAGATTTCTGACCGCACGGTTAGCTGGCGGCTGAAAAGCACGGAAGGGCTACATGAGCTGAACGTGAAGAGAGGCGAGCAGGAATGGGCGAAGAGCGTGCTGATAACGACAGCTGTCCAATATGAGAAAGCAGTGTCCGTTTTTCCCCATGCTGATGTGGAAAATATTCAGATAGATTATACGACGCTCCGCCCGGCAGGGCCTAATTTTAGTCTCCTGGGCTGGAAGCCGACATGGCTGGGCTGGTATGTGCTTTTCTCCCTGGTCTTCAGCATCGGGTTGCGGAAAGCGCTGAAAGTGTATTGAAAGAGCAGCAGGGAAAAAAGTGTCACGTTTTTAGAGAAACGTTTATAAAATAGCGACGGTCTGGTCATCCGTCCCTCGTGGACGCGATCTTAGAGGCAACTCGGATCAGGATGTTCTGAATTGCCGGGAGTTTATGGAAAATGCCTGAAGGAAGAAGAAAATCACGAACGTTCCGGAGAGTTTTTGTCAAGACGCCGGGCGGAAGGACCGTTACCCATTATCGCCGCAGAAAGCCGGCTAAACCGAAATGCGGCTCCTGTAGAAAAGTACTCTTAGGAGTGCCACACGAACTGCCCCGAAAAATGCAGAATATGCCGAAGACAGCCAAGCGGCCGGAACGGCCGTATGGCGGCGTGCTCTGCTCTTCCTGCATGCGAGCTTTTCTGAAACAGAAAGCGAGGTCTACCCCATGAGCATCTTCTCCGTCGGGCGGGTATGTGTCAAGATCGCCGGCCGGGATGCCGGAAGGAAATGCGTGGTTGTCGAGCAGCTTGATGATGCTTTTGTTTTGGTTGATGGCAATGTTCGCCGGAAAAAAGTCAATGTCAAGCACCTGGAGCCGCTGGGGCAGGCCCTTGAGCTCAGCGGGAAAGCCTCTCATGAAGACGTGAAAAAGGCTTTCGAAAAATCCGGCTGGCCGGTATGGGAGAGCAAGGCAAAGGAGACCGCGCCGAGACCGAGGAAGCAGAAGAAAGTGAAGAAAGGAACAAAAATTGAAAGCGCTTCGTCAGTATCAAAAAAGCCGCAGTAGAAAAGTTGTCGGAATAATCTTCTTTCTTTTTATGTGTGAATATTTATAAAGTGCACTTTATTCTTGCTATCGGGCGATACGTCATGGACACTCCTGAAGAAGAAATATCCATACTTGAACTCTTTCAACGGAACGGCCTTTCTCTTGATGATTGTGTGCGTTTTCCTGACGAAGGCGAAGATGATCCGGAAAAACTTGCGGCGCAACAAGCGTATCTGCATGTGGTGTTCGGCAAAAGCCGAAAAGTAGCAGCTTATTGTCTTAATAAAAAGCCTCTCCAGTTTTCAACACGGGATATGGTCATCAATGAAATAGCGCAAGGGAATGCAACCATCCCTTTCTATGTCCATGCAGAAGCTCGCTATTACCTTCTGAGGGAAAGCGAAGAAACTATCGGGGGGAGGGCCAAACTGGAATTTGAGCATACTTTTCCTGAGGGATTCCTCGAAGAATCCGTATTCTGGCAGTTTTTATCAGCAGCGGATTATTCTGGCTTTCAGCGTGCCTATGAAATGCTCATTGAAGTGGGAAGAATCGACCCAGCAGAACTCCCCAAGACTGCTCAAAGAAGCATGATGACGATCATTTGGCTGAAAAGAGATTACTTGGAAAGACTACAGCCCAAAGCGGAATATGTTTCTTAAGTGAACATTTTTTAATAGCAAGATGGATTCTTATCCTTCTTTTTTCACCGCTTTGAACAACGCTTCCGCATCCAGCTCCAATCCCACCGCCGGCATCAGTAAGCCCCAGTTCACCAGCACTTGCGGATGCAGCTCCCCCAGGAAGCCGATGCTCTTGCCATCGATGATGATTTCCGCACAGCGGCCTTCCAAGAAGCTGGGATGCGCGCTTTCTTTGACTTTTCCGCCGATGCCCAAAGCCAGCAGCAAGGCATCCAAAACTTGCCGCAGTTCCGTGAAGTCGGCTTTGTCATGGCAGAGAGCAATAGCGAGATGCTCGCGCTCGCCGATGCCGGTTTCGGTGCTGGCGTCTGTCCTGAACGTCCGCCCGATTTCAAAGATATTCTGCGGATATTCATGGCGCTGGTTTTCTGCCAAGTTTTTCATAAGGCTCGGGAGCAGCCAGTTCCGCAGGTGGTTGTGCTCGCCCAGCGCATTCTTCAGAGGAAGGGGAGCGCTCTTTTGAGGGAGTTCTTCAGCCAGCAGCATCTTTATCGTCAGCTCCTCTTTGGTGCTGAGATGGTAATTCTTCACTTCCAGCAGCTGTAGGCCAATGAGCAGCTCCCGAACTTTCCGCAGGAATTTCTCAACAGGATCTTCTGCGCCGATGGTGGCGACATTCGGAATGATAGCCTCAAAATGCTCATAGCCGTAGGCAATGGCAATATCTTCCATCAAATCGGCTTGATGCAAGATGTCGGCGCGATAGGCCGGGATGAGCACTTCGCCGTTCTGGAAGCCATAGCCCATCTTTTCAAGTAATTTCCCGGCTTCTGCTGCGGAGAGTTGCAGGCCTAGCCTTTTGTTGACATAGGGCAAGTCCACTTTCATTTTGGTGGGAGTTAGGTTCGGGGTTACTTTCGTTCCCTCTGGATATTCTACTTTTAAAGAATAGATCTCCCCACCCATGTCTGCGAGAGCAGTAGTGATGATGTTCAAAGCCACCCCAACATTGAGGAAGTCTGTTCCGGTGCATTCCACGAATACTTCAGTGGTAGTTTCATCTACTTTTCCGGTGTCATTGGAATTAGTAAAAGGAAGCATGCACATCACTTTATTTTTGGCATCGATGAAGAAAGGATATTTTGTCCAGCTTTCCGTCAGATGCTGGTAGGCTTTTCCTTTGGGGTGAAGCTCCATTATTTCTGAAGCGGGCATTTCTTTTTCAAACCCCAGAGGCTTGAATTTGATAGTCTTCGGGTCTTTGGCTATATAGGAGATGGGGAAAGTAATATGCTGTAATGGATAAATCCCATATGCTGATTTTTTCCTGTTCCTCCCATGGGTGGTGGCGAGTTTTTCCTGGAGCTGGATGATCTCACGGATCCGCTCATCGTCGAACATGAGATTCTTGACTATTGCACAAGCGGTGTACGGGCGCATCTTCACCGAAGGATCTATTCTCACTGTATAGCCGCTTTCTTTAACTGCATATTTACGCAAACCTGTTTTCACGCCGATGAACGAACTCAAGGCTCTGGCAAAACCCTGCTCAGACAGCATATCCGGCCGGTTGGGGAAAATCTCGACGTGAATCTCGTTGCCTTCGATCTTTTCCAAATCCGTGCCGAGCATGCTGATGCGGTCTTTCAGCTCGTCGAGCGGCAGCTTCTTTCCGATGAGCTGTTCAAAGACCGCTTTGTTGAGAGTAATGGTGGGCATAGTTGGTACTTCTTCCTTACCCCCCCCTCTTGCAGTTTATATTCATTTCAACCATATCTTCATCTCGCGTATTTGTTTTACGTCGTTCTTGTTAATGTCGCGAATATCGGTTATCTTCCAGTATTCGGAGATGATCCGTCCCATGCCCTGCCCCCAGGCCAAGACGGGGCAGTCAAAACCCAATAAAGGTTTTGTTACTTCAGATCTAAAGATACCAGCTCCGCCAAGCTCTATCCATTGTTTCCTAATAGGATGAAAGACCTCAATTTCCATCGCAGGTTCACAATACGGAAAATGGGCAGGGCGCATCCTTACTGCAGTATAACCCATCTTGTGATAGAATTGCTGCAAGTAGCCTTTCAAATGTTTCAATGTAGCATGTGGATCCACAACGATGCCTTCCACTTGGTAAAATTCAAACAGATGCTTCCAGTCCAGCGCTTCGTTGCGGAAGACTTTGCCGACGGCAAAGAATTTTGCCGGCAAGTCTTGTTTTTTCAGTTTCGCGAGAGTTTGCGCCGAGAGAACCGTCGTGTGAGTTCGTAATAGGAGCTGTTCGGTCTCTTCTTTCGAGAACGCATAGCGCCAGCCGGTGCTGCCCGTGTCCCTTCCGTTTTCGTGCACTTCTTTGACTTTTGTCCACAGCTCGGGCAATTTGGCTTTCCCTTCGAGATAAAACGTGTCCTGCATCTCCCTCGCCGGATGATCCTGCGGGACAAATAAGGCATCCAAATCCCAGAATGCGGACTGCACATAATTTCCGGTCATTTCTCTGAACCCCATCTCCAGCCAGATGGATTTGATGTATTCGATGGCTTCGTTTTCAAAGTGTTTCTTTCCCGGATAGCGGCGGGGAACGTTGATCTCGACATCATAGGAGCGGAATTGCTGGTCTTTCCAGCTGCCGGTGGACAGCATTTTCGGCGTGAGGCGATTGATGACTTCGCTGCTCAGGTCCAAAGCAGCCAGCTGCTGGCCGAGCGGGGTGAGCGTGATATGCGTCATCTTCTGCTCTTCGACGCTCACGAATTCCTTGCGCCGCTTGAGCTCTTCTGCGACTTTGAGCTCTTCTGCGGAAAGGGCTTGCACATCCAAGGGAAAGCTTTTTGCCAAGAATTTTTCTTCGGGGCTGTGCTCAGTGAGCAGCTTCTTTCCGGCTGCGGTAATCTTCAGCTGCAGCAGCTCGCCTTTCTGCAGGTCTACCGCTCCTTTTTTCTTCAGCAGCCCGATGCAGGCATTCACTTCCTCGCGGCTGAGCTTGGATTTTTTGGTCAGGACATTCAGCCTTTTGAACTCCTCTGTCAAGACACTCAGAAAGGCTTTTTCCGGCAGGCCTTCTTTCTGGTAGCACTGGCCATTTTTTCCCAGAACAATGATCTTTTTCTTTTCGCTGGCAAGGGTTACCGCTCCCTTATTTTCCAGCCACTGCAAGGCCCGCATGACTTCGACGTCCGCAAGCTTGGCTTTCTTGACGAGGGCCGAGAGCTCTTTTTCTTCTTTGAGAAAAAGAAGAACGGCGCGTTCTAAAGGATGCAGTTTTGCTGCTAAAGCCTGTACGTCCATGCGTTCTATCAAAATGAATATTATTTATAAAATTATAGCTCGTTCCGGTGAGCCAATATGCATTTTATTGCCGTCGAGAAATAGGGCTGCAAAAAAGGAGAAATTAAAAAAGAGCGAGAAAGCTTATTTCCCGCCGTTCCACGCCTGGTCGAACAGGGTATCCATGGCTGTAGCAAAATACGGTGTCTTGACCCAGATGCCCAAGTCGTACGATGGATGCACCTCGCCGTCGTCCAAGACCATGAACACCAGGTCTTTGCTATCGACGGTAACGAAGCGGGCCGCCACTTTGCTGCTGTGCCGCACTTCGGCAAGGTCTTTGAGGCTTTCCGCAACCTCTTTATTCTCTTTGGTGAGCGGTACGGCAATGCGCACTTTGACGCCTTTCTTCTTGGCGCGCTCTAAGCTGGAGCGAAGCCCTTCGGCTTTCCGCAACAAGCCTTTTTCGCTGGTCATGATGTTGACACTCTTCTTGGCGTCTTTGATGAGCATGTCCAGGTGGTTGTAGATATTCGGCCTGCCGCGCAAGCAGCCGCTCAAGTCCGTAGGATCAACTAAATTAATGCCCGTCTTGTGCAGAGTCTCTAATTCTCCCAGCAAGGGAGAATTTTTTACGGATTCCAATCGCTTTACTTTTTCCTGGGCTGTGAAGTGCATGTGCTTCTTTACCCGATCGACGACTTCATTCGGGGGGATGGCAATGTATTTGATGGGCTTGCCGAGCTTCATGACCACAAAGCCTTTTTTCTCTAAGGACTCAAGAACATCATATGATCTGCTTCTCGGGACGTTTGCAATGTCGGACAATTCTCCGGCCGTGGAAACGCCGCGGCTTAAGAGCGCCGTCCACAGCTTGACTTCATATAAGTTCAAGTCAAAATAGCGACGGAGCTTGCTCAATAATTCTTCTTTTACGATCATGTTTTCCAACCCCCTCTTTTTTTGAAAAAGTATCTTTTGTTACTTGGCCATCAGTAACGTATACTACTATTAAAAGGTTGCGGTTGTGGAAGATATACCTTCAAAGGGAAAGAAAATGATATTTATTTCTGGATGACGTATTTGGGGCGGCCTATCGTTCTCTGGGCAGCTCATACCGCAGCAGCGCTGCGATGCCGCCCAGGCCATTGAGCTTCCGGCCACTTTCTGATTGTGCCGATAGGATGTGCACTTTCCCCTGCAGCTGGTCGACCAATTTCATCAGTTCATCGAGAGCAGCAAAGTTTCCTTTTTCCCGCTGCTCCTGCACGTATTCGTCGGTGAGCAGGAGGGTTCTGGCGGCTCCGGCATGGATGGCTTTTTCCACTTCTCTTTTTCCATAGGCCGCGAGCTTTTCCCTGCGGATTTCCAGGAGCAGCTCTTCCATGAGCAGTTGCTCTTGCCTCGTGCGGCTGTTCTTCAGCACGTCAGCGAGTTCCGGCCGGCGCATCACTTCATCGATAGCCCGTTCGCTCACGTCCGAGCAGATGGCCAAAGCGATTTTCTTTTGGAGTTCTGGCGCAGTTATTTTTTTTAACAATTCATCTTTGTAGAATGCCGGTGAAGCCAGGATAATATGCTCGGGCTTGTAGCGTTCGGCATACTGCAGGAGGATTTTGATAATTTCTTCCTGAAAGTCTTTTTTCACTTCTACGGTTTTTCTTTTTTTGGAGACTTCGCCTTGCAGCGTGGTCAGGATGTCATAGCCGAATTTCTTGGTGATGGCCCAGAGCGCCTCTTCCCGGTCGAAGAGGCAGAGCAGGTAGAGATAGTTTCGTTCCGACGCTTCCTGCAATTTCTGTTTCTGGTAGCTGAGCCACTGCGGCTTTTCCAGGACAATTTCCGTGCCGATCTCTAATTCCAGAACATGGTAGCTGTCTCTCGGCACCTCTTCCGGGCCTTCTTGGACT
>CAZOPZ010000040.1:8578-10040 GCA_964582035.1 uncultured Methanosarcinales archaeon
AGGCTATCGTTTCGGCTTCGATGCTCAGGGTCATGGGCTTTTTGACCGTCTTGGCGTTTTCGCCCGTGCCGATCTTTATTTTTCGGGTGGTTTTGCCGCGCAGCAGGTCGCCGGGGTCGATCAAGTGGCTGAGGTACCAGAGATCGTCGAGGTCCGTTACTCTAATCTTGATCTTACCGGCTTTGAAATCTTTATGGATGAGGTCCATGGGCAGGGAGAGAAGAAAGCTGTTTATATGTTTTTTTCTTGTTTTTAGAACTTGGCGTTTGCTGAGGAAAGTCTTTTGGCAGAGGTTGTTAGAACACTTTAGTGCGCATAAATATTGTCATGATGGTCAAAATCTTCAAGAATGATGGTTTTTGTGCTTTCGTCAACCGAAAAAGTAAGGACAAAATGCGAATCGATATGGACGCGCTTCCAGTGCTGTAACGGTTTCCGCAAGTTTTTGTAATGCTGTGGATTCTGAATTATTTCTTCGGTCTTTTTGGCAATAATTTCGGCAATTTTCTGGTTTTTCTTCGCAAGCTTTTCGAATTTCTTTGCAGAGCAGGACGAATGGAAAGAGTATACATCTTTACCGCAATCCCATCATTGTCCTGAGATTCTGAGGAGTCCCTACCTGTATCGGCTTTTGCTTTTGGATTCGAATAGCTTTTTTCACGTATTCAGGGCGGAGCTTGGGCTCGAGGATGTCCTCTTCGTACTTTTCAGCCATCATTTCTATGGCCTGTGATTTATCATTGAGACCATATTGTGCTTTAATAATACTAAGAATTCTATTGGCATGTTCAGAAATGTTGATGAATGCTTGGACCATAGTAATTTGGTATTAATGCGGTGTTAATATATAAAAATTTCGGCTCAAAAAGTGTAATCTCTAGTTCTCGTTCACTTTCTCAAACAGCTCGTCGCCTTTTTTCGTTCTTCCATACATCCTTCCCGTCTTTTCTTTTGGTGTGAGGCATTTCACGAGCCCTTGGTATACCAGCTCTTTCAGGGCGCGGCTCACTTGGGCGTACTGGCTGGCGGACTTACGATTTTCTGTAAGCTGTCCGACAATCTTTGATGGCATAGTCCGCTCGCCGATGCTCAGGAACACTTTCTTGCGCAATTTCCCTCTTTCGATCCAAGCGACCAGATTAATCTTGTCTTTCAGGATGGGGATAGTCCGGCTGGAGCCATAGAGCTTACGCTTCTGCACCATGGCTGCTTGGAGAATAAATTGTTATTTAACGAAATAGTAACCATCTATTAGCCAAAAGCTTAAAAAGTTCTTTATTTTCTGCCCGTATCGAAGGTAATGATTTAACTTTGGAAGAAATTAATCGCAGCTCTTCAAAGGATCAAAAAAAGCAGGAAGTATTTAATATTCTTCGTGCCCTAAACCTAGTACATCAAAGAGGAGCAAGAGATTTATCAACTAACTTCATTCTTGAGTTACACAAGGCAGTCATGTCCAATA
>CAZOPZ010000041.1:0-10002 GCA_964582035.1 uncultured Methanosarcinales archaeon
CTTTTTGAACCTTTTCGGCAATTTTCCCCTGATGTTTACGTTCTTCTTGGTAGGAACCATCTTTTCAGCACTGACTGTCATTCCTGGCTTTTTCATTGGAAAACGCCTGACAAACAATAACGTCGGCGGCTTTTTCGTAGCGATGCTTTTGGCGGTTTCCGCATTTTTTGTCTCGAGAACAACAGGAGAACGCTCGGATACGGACGTCTATTCCGTTTTTTTTCCCGTGTTGATCACTTGGCTGTTCTTAGAAGCATTATATGCAGAAGAAAAAAAATGGAAATGGATATGGACCAGCTTGGCGGGGTTCACGACAGGAGTTTTTGCTTTTGCCTGGACGGGCTGGTGGTATATCGCAACATTCATCTCCATAACAGCACTATTGGGCGTTCTTCTCGATCTGATAATTGTCGGGAAGAAGAAAAGCCCGGAGCAAAAAAAGCCTTACGCTTCTTTATCTCTCTTGGGGCTCTATGCGCTAACGACCTCTTTTTTTGTCAGCATTCTTACCTCCGCAACTCAATTTCTCCGTGTCCTTCTGGGGCCATTCCAGTTCATGCGACTCAAGGCAGTAGCAGTTACTTCCTATTGGCCGAACATCCGTACCACCGTAGCTGAGCTTAATGTTGCTCCTCTTTCACAGGTGATTGAGCAGCTCGACGGAAAACTGCTTTTTTTTCTGGCCATAGGGGGGATTGTACTTCTGGCCATTAAAAAAAACGAAGCGGGAAGAAGGACTCCTCTCAACATTCTCATCCCGCTCTTCCTGGCCATGTGGCTTATCGCCTCGTTGTACGCAACGACAAAGGGGATGCGCTTCATCCTGCAGGTAACACCTGTTTTCTCCATCGCGTTGGGAAGCGGTTTAGGCCTCATCTGGGATTACACTTCACGATGGGTCGGCAAAGAATTAAAGCTGAATCGCCTGGCGACGGGAGTTATCCTCTTCCTGCTCCTATCCATCGTCCTCATCCAGCCGGTTAAATCCGGCTACAGCCAAGCGTTCAATTCCCTCCCCAGCGTAAACGATGTATGGTATAATGCGCTCACCAAAATAAAAAATGAAGCCCCAGAGAACGTAATCATAACATCCTGGTGGGACTTTGGGCATTGGTTTAAAGCCATTGCGAATCGGCCCGTTACGTTTGATGGGGGAACACAAACCAGTTGGGGGGCTTATTGGGTGGGTAAATCTCTTCTCACTTCCGATGAGAGAACAACAGTGGGCATTGTCCGCATGCTGAATTGCGGGCAGAATAATGCCTTCGATGAATTAGATGCAATCATCAATGACACCCCAAAGAGCATTGCTCTTCTGAATGCCATCGTGACCGTCAATAAAGAGAAAGCCCTCCAAACTCTCCAAGAGGAGGGGCTAACTGCAGAGCAAGCGAGGATGGTTCTCCAATATACCCATTGCGACGACCCGCCGGAAGATTTTTACATTACTTCTGAAGACATGGTCGGCAAAGCCGGTGTCTGGGGCCACTTTGGCAGCTGGGATTTTAGAAAAGCGGTCATGCACAAAGAGACCAGAAATCTGGAGAGGGAAGAAGCAATAGGCTATCTCACTTCACGGTTCGATCTTTCGCCGGAAAACGCCGCCCAGACCTATGCTGAGATCATTTCCACCGACGCGGATAAGTGGATTTCGCCGTGGCCAGGGTACCTTACAGGGCCACAAGGGTGTGAGAGAATCGCAGAGCAGGAGATACGCTGTGTGGCGTCTGTTCAGGGGGGCGGTGTTGCAGCACGCATCAGCCTAGAGAATTTTAATGTTACCCTCGAAGGCAATCCAGGAATGGTTCCGGACTCGCTTGTTTACCCCACCAGCCAAGGAGTTGTGGAAAAAGAGCTGGACGGGAAAAAAATAGGGATCTCCCTCGTGCTCATCCCTGACGAGGAAGAATACGCTTTCATCCTTACGCACCAGCTGCAGGCAGCCAGCATGTTCACCAAACTCTTCTATCTCGAAGGGCAGGGCTTGAAGTGCTTTAGGAGGTTTGATGAAGTGGACCAAGGGGGATTCAAGATAATTACGTGGAGAGTTGATTATGATTGCCAGCAAGAGAATGATAACAAATCTTTTCCTCTTCCATAATTTTTATAAGGCCTAATAACCATGTTTTCTTTGTATCTATGGATACCGCAATAATAATCCCGGCATGTAATGAGGAAAAGACTATCGCGGAGGTTATTGCCAAAACAAAAAATTATTGCCAGAATATTATTGTTGTAGACGATGGCTCGACAGATGCCACTTCGCCTATCGCAAAACGTACTGGAGTAGCCGTGTTACGCCATAAAGTGAACCTCGGAAAAGGGGCAGCGCTCAAAACCGGCTGCGAGTATGCTCTCCAGCAAGGAGCAGAGGGGATGGTGGTACTCGATGCAGATGGCCAGCATGATCCCGCGGAAATCCCAAAGTTTCTTGAAGCGCTGAAAGAGAATGACATTGTCTTTGGATATCGGCAAGTGCCAGAAACCATGCCTCTCGTCCTTCGCTTTGGCAACGCCGTGATCAACCGATCATTACGCCTCTTTTACAATGTGCACGTCTGCGACAGCCAGTGCGGCTACCGAGCTTTTACCGCTGCAGCTTATCGACAGCTGCAATGGGAAGCCCGGGATTATTATGTTGAAACGGAAATGATCTTAAATGCGGGAAGAAAAAAGCTTAAACACGCCTCGATCCCCATTCAAACCATTTATGCCGACAAATATAAAGGGACGACAGTGCTGGATGGCATCGGCATTGTAGCAAAAATACTTGGGGGGAAACTATGGTAGTGCCCAGTACGACATTTTGGATTCAGTTTCTGGGAATCATTTTCGGGCTGGGGATGATGTACCTTACTTTTGTTAAATTTAAGAGGCAAGAGCTTAATCGTATGGAGTTTTTCTTTTGGATGAGCTGCTGGGGGCTGCTGATGATCGTTGCGCTTATCCCCTACGCCTTGGACCCCATCATCGCCCCTTTACATTTCTATCGCCGCCTGGATTTTTTTGTGGTGTTAGGGTTCTTTGTGTTGCTGATGCTCGGCTTTCAGAACTTCAGCTCCATGAAGAAAATGGAAAAGAAAATAGAGGGATATGTCCGTGAAGAAGCTCTTCGAAACCCATGAAAATTCTTTTTATCTGCGAGAATTATTACCCCCACCGAGGTGGGGCCGAAGTCCTCTTTAAGAAACTTGCGGAAAGCTACGTCAAGCGCGGCCATAGCGTTACTGTGCTCACCCATCGTTTGCGAGGAACAAGAGCAAGAGAAGAAATTGGGGGGGTGCAGATAGAGCGTGTGGATTCTGCGCATTCCCGGTATGGGTTTACTTTCTCTTCGATATGTAAAGCAATCACTTTGGCAAGAACCCACGACATCATTCAGACGACCCTGTTCAATGGTGCCCCACCCGCATGGGTAGCGGCAAAAATCGCCAAAAAGCCGGTAGTGCTTACGGTTCATGAGGTATGGGCTGGAAAATGGAAAGAAATAACCGGCTTCTCAGTGATTAAAAGTGCTGTTCACAACTTCTTAGAACGCAGCATCTATCGGCTCCCTTTCGACCATTACATCTGCGTTTCCGAAGAGACAAAAAAAGATCTTCTGAAGCAACAGATAAGCCCGCAGAAAGTTCGAAGGATATATAACGGCCTGGACTATGCATTCTGGAACAGGAAAATGACAAAGAAAAAAGAGATCCAGAACTTGCGGGAACGGCTGGGGGTTACGAGCCGGTTTGTGTTTTATGCCTGGGGGCGCCCTGGCGAGTCAAAAGGGTTTGAGTATCTGATAAAAGCCATTCCCCTCGTCGCTAAAGAGCTCCCCACTGCTGTCTTTCTCCTGATGTTTGGCTCTGCCGCACAATACAAAAAGAAATATCAGCAGCTCTTAGACAGCATTGCACAGCTCAACTTGCCGGACCATATCAAAGTCCTCCCTTCTGTTTCCGATGAGCAAAATAGGAATTACCTGGCTCTGGCGGACTGCCTTGTTGTGCCTTCTTTATCTGAAGGCTTTGGGTATAATGCCGTGCAAGCTGCAGCGATGGAACGGCCGGTGGTAGTCAGTAGTGCAGGAGCTTTGCCGGAAGTCGTCTGGGGGCGATATCAGATTTTTCAAAAGAAAGATAGTGTTGATCTTGCTAAAAAGATGGTTCAGATATACAAAGAAGAGTTTCTAAAAAAAGAAAAGAAGAGCTTTTCTTGGGAAGAGTGCAGTTCCAATTATCTGCAAGTATATCAAGAACTGCTCTCTCACCGTAGCGCCCATCCATTGGTGAAATTGAGGCACAACCGAGGAGAGCACTCGTATAAATCCCAATAAAATCCGGCTATTGATGGAACAAACATGAAAATACTTTTCATCTCGGAATACTACCCCCCGAAAGTTATGGGTGGCGGGGAAATTAATCTAGCTCTCATCGCCGAAGAGCTTTCCCGCCAAAAACATGAAGTATTGGTGTTGACCTCCAAAACATCTGGATTTCCAAAAGAAGAAATAAGCAAAGGAGTAATAGTTTACCGCCGGGTAAAAACAGGAAGAAGCGCTTCCACTTTATGGGGCAATTTCCAACGGAGATTTTTCTTTCCCCGCTCTCTTGTCAGGGAAGCAATTGCCCTCATCATGGAGAAAAACCCGGACATAGTCCACTGCATGGGCACCAGTATCATTGCTGCACCCAAAGTAAAAAAATATTGCCGCGCGCTCTTTGCAACTATAGAAAGCTATCCCTCTTTATGCCCAAAAGGAGACCGCCTGTACCACGGCACAGAAGAATGTAAGACGACCTGCACTTTGAAAAAATTTCTGCCCTGCCAGAAAGACTCAGCAGAGATCGGCAAGATGGAAAATAGATGGTACTTAAGATATAATCCGCTCTTTTTATGGTTGACCTATAGGCAGTATCAGCGATTGCGCCAAGCTTTATCTTCCTGTCATCTCGTGGCCATCAGCAGCTACGTACATCTCTTGCTGCAACAACATGGTCTGAAGAGTGTGGTTGTTCCGAATGCATTTGATGCTGCCCCTTTTTCTGCCACGTGCAAGGCATCCAAGAACCCCGTGCCGGTAGTGGTATACGTCGGGGCTTTAATACGATCGAAAGGGCCGCAGGTGTTGGTGGAAGCGCTCAAAGGAATCCCTTGCCGCTGCGAATTATACGGAGAAGGAATATTAAAAAAACAACTGCAGCGGGCAATCAAGCGGAACACTATTGATGCAGAGATTTTCCCCCCCCTGCCATATCACAAAATGCCAGAGGTCTACGCAAAGGCAGACGGAGTAGTTTTCCCTTCGCTATGGCCAGAACCTTTTGGCAGGGTTCCTCTGGAAGCCCTGGCTGCCGGGAAGCCGCTTATCGCCTCGGATACGGGAGCTATACCAGGCATCGTAAACAAAGAAGCAATTTTAGTTCCACCTGGGGATAGCAGAGCGCTGCACAAAGCTCTTACGAAGCTATTATCCGGCAGAAGTTCGTACTCCGAACCTCCACTAGCCGATTACAACTGCTTCATTATAGCTAAAAAACTAAGCGAAGAATATGAAAAGGAAAAAGAACAATTCTCCGGATAAATCTAATTTCTCCCATTCTTGCGGCGCATCCGTCTCGCTCAGAGGAATACAAATTCAATAAACTTTTAAATGAAACTTCAATAGTTCGCACTTTGGTATTTTACTAATGCGACCAGACCAAAAGAGAGAAGAGGTAACAATGGCTGAAGAATCTAAACCGCTCGTGTACTTAGGGATGTGTGCTGACCTTATCCACCATGGCCATATCAATGTCATAAAAGAAGCAGCAAAACGGGGGGAGGTAATGATTGGCCTCGTGACAGACAAGGCGGTCGCCAGCTATAAGCGCCTTCCTGCCTTAACTTTTGAACAGCGAAAAGCCATTGTAGAGAACATCAAAGGAGTCAAGATTGTAGTCCCCCAAGAGACTTTAGATTATGTGCCCAACTTGAAGAGATATAAGCCGCGCTATGTGGTACATGGCGACGACTGGCGCACGGGGGTGCAAAAACAAGTCCGAGAGCGGGTAATTGAAACCTTAAAAGAATGGGGGGGAGAATTGGTGGAGCTTCCTTACACCGAAGGGATCTCTTCAACTAAGCTCCATGAGCATCTGAAAGACATTGGAACGACGCCGGAAGTACGGCTAAAAAAACTGCGCCGCCTCTTGGATGCTAAAGCCATAGTCCGCTTCCTGGAAGCCCACAACGGCCTGAGCGCTTTGATTGTAGAGAATATGCACCTGCGAGAAAATGGGCAAGCGCGGGAGTTTGATGGCATTTTGGTGAGCAGTTTTACCGACTCAATGGCTAAAGGGAAGAGCCATACAGAACCGGTCGCTCGATTAGACACTGTCCATCACATCATTGAAGCAACTACCAAGCCCATAATCGTTGAGTGCGATGCCGGCGGGGTACCAGAACATTTTGTTTTTTTAGTGAAGAATCTGGAGAGGCTGGGGATCTCTGCGGCAATCATTGAAGATAGATCCAGCTTTAAGAATGGCTCTTTATTGGGCAAAGAGATAGCCCCAGAGCAGGAATCGATAAATAATTTTTGCGAAAAAATATCGATGGGAAAAAAAGCCCAGGTAACAGATGATTTCATGATCATTGTTAGAGTTGAAAGCCTAACGCTAAATGCCGGAATAGAAGACGCTTTAATCCGGACAAATGCCTATACCCGGGCAGGTGCCGATGGCATAATGATCCAGAGCCAAGAAAAGAATACTGCAGAGGTAGTAGAATTCTGTAAAAGGTATTCTTCTTTTGAAAGCAAAGTTCCCCTACTAGTGGCCCCCGCCCCGTTTAGCGAACTTACAGAAGGGGATCTCAGCAAAGCCGGCGCAAATGTCGTGGTTTATGCGAACCACCTCCTTCGGGGGGCTTACCCCGCCATGGTAAAAGTGGCAGAAACCATCCTGCGTTATGAACGGGCGCAGGAAGCGGATAAACTCTGTGCGCCTCTTAAAGACATCACCACAGTTATGTCCGGATGAGACTAAAAGCTCACGACTAGAGACTATGATCAAATAGAAAATTTTAGCGAAAATTTTTCACTTACAAATGCAAAAAGAGTATTTTTGGGTAGGATGTATTGAACAGTTGGGGGAGATTTTAGCCCGAGAGAAGCCTAAAAGAATATTTTTAGTTCGGGGGGAAAAATCATATTATCAGTCTGGTGCACATGAAAAAATATCTCTTTTGTTGGAAGCATACGAAACGGTCCATTTCACATACAGCTCACCTGATGCAAAAATAGAGGACGTTAAAATAGGG
Organism: uncultured Methanosarcinales archaeon; assembly: GCA_964582035.1. GTDB lineage: Archaea > Nanobdellota > Nanobdellia > Woesearchaeales > GW2011-AR9 > JAUYQE01. Next base: position 7,288 of record CAZOPZ010000041.1, read on the forward strand.
AAAGAGCTGTTCCAGGCGTACAACTGTGATTGCACCGTTGCAATCGGGGGGGGAAGTGCTTTGGATTTGGGAAAAGCAATAACGTTGTTAGCAAGCCACGAAGGAAATGCAGAAGAGTACATCAAAAAAAAAAATCCACTGCATCCACGAAAGTACCCTTTAATTGCTATCCCCACCACTATCGGGACAGGAAGCGAAGCGACCCATTTTGCAACGATTTACCTCGACAAAATAAAATGGTCACTCGCGCATCCCAGCCTTATCCCGGACTATGCTCTCGTGGATCCTTCTTTAACGTTGTCCCTTCCTTCGTATCAAACTGCTTCTACGGGCATAGATGCTCTGGCTCAAGCCATTGAATCCTACTGGAGCATCCGTTCCACCCCCGAGTCCCAGAATTATGCAAGAGAGGCGATTTGTTTATGTTTAACGAATCTTAAGGCAGCCGTTGACGATGCCGCTAATCTTGAAGCGCATGCCGCTTTAGCAAGAGCAGCAAACCTCTCTGGAAAAGCGATTAACACTTCTTTCACCACTGCCTGCCATGCTATCTCCTATCCGATTACTGCACATTTTGGAATTCCCCACGGGCATGCCGTGGCTTTAACTCTGCCGGAGATAGTTCAGTATAATGCAGGCATAACCAAAGATGATTGTTTGGACTCCCGGGGAGAGGAGTATGTTCAGGCTGTTCTCCAGGACTTGCGTCAGCTCTTCCTTGTTTCATCCCCAGAAAGCCTAAAGGCAAAAATAGAAACGCTTATGGATGAAGCCGGCTTAGAGCGAAAGCTGACTGCTCTGGGGATAAGGACGGAAGAAGACCGTGCTCTCATAATCAAGCAGGGCTTCAACCCTGAACGCATGAAAAATAATCCCCGGCTGGTAAAAGAAGAAGATTTGAGAAAGATACTTGAAGAGATTAGTTAGAGTAATTGTTAATGCATCATTCTCGGCTTCTTTTCCAAAAATCGCTCTCTATAAGCCTTACTTAACTCCTCAAATTTCTTGTTCCCGGCTTCATCAAGCTTTTCGGCAAGACGGATTTCTGGCCACATATCTTTGGGAAATTTACAATAAAGGGCAAAAGTCCGATGGAGGCCCAACACCTCGTCGCGCGATAGTTGGGGCATATCCAAAGTGAAGTCGGCACGGTAATCTCCGGCCATGTGATCCTGCGGGATATACCCTTCTTTGACAGAGATGTCATACAAGCTCGTCCCTCGATACGGGTTAAAAACATGGATCATAATATTGTCTGGATTAACTATCCGGTTAATTTCTATTGTCTCGAAGATAAGCTCGCGGGTTTCTTCGGGAAAGCCAATAATGCTGTTCGCCGAGACTTGCATCTTTGTTTTCTTGAGAAGGTGAAAAGCTTTAACAAGCGCCTCATTGCTCATCGCCCGATGGAGCATTTTCCGCCGAAACTGTTCGCTCCCGCTTTCAATGCCTGCGGAGACGGAAACGCAGCCCGCGTCCTCAAGCAGCTTGGCATTCTCTTCATCCACCCCCTCGACGCGGACCTGGCACCAGAAAGGCAACCCCACTTTTTCTTTCCAGAGCCGCGAGAAGGCGCGAACGCGCTCTTTTGATGTTGGCAAGAACATTTCCGCAAGGATATACACGTACTCCAGCCCATATTTATTTTTAAAATGGGCAACTTCGTCGATAAATTTGGGGATGCTCTTCTCACGATAGCTCTTGTGGCTGTGAACATTGTTCAACAGCTCATTGATGCAAAACGTGCAGGAAAAAACACATCCCCGAGTAAGCTCAAAGCAGCCCGTCCTTCCGATGCTCCCCGACATGGGTTTATAGATCCGCCGGACATCGAACATTTCCCAGTCCTGATAAGGAAGCTCGTCAAGCTGAATGAGATTCCCTAAAGGATTTTTGTGGACCTTGCCATCTTTTTTAACCCAGAAATTGGCAATGTGGGCATAGTCCTCTTTATGCTGAAGCTTTTCACACAGTTCGACAAACGACTTTTCAGCTTCTCCCACCGAGACGACATCGACATTCTTTTCATCGATAACTTTCTCCGGTGAAGTCAAAGCATGGGAGCCCCCCACAACCGTAATAATCTCCGGAGAGGCTTCTTTAACAGCATTTATTAAACGCATTCCCATCTGGAAAGTAAGCTCTACCGCAGACAGCCCTACGAGATTCGGCTTATATTCCTGCACCATCTGTAAGAAATCTTCTACCATATCGGTTTTATTGAAATCTATGCCTAATTTCTTGAAACTGGTCTCTTTCACCTGCAGGGTCCGCACCCGGGCATCATCGCCAGTGAAGCCTCTGGTATTATAGAACGTCGTATCAAACAGTTTTACGGTAATGCCGGCCTGCTTTAAATAGGCAGAAAGCGTAGCAAGATTGGGGGGGATCAGCGTATCCATAGACGAATTCGCATGGATCAAGAGTACCCTGAACCCACTGCCGCTAGAATTCTTATCCGGTGCCATCTTTTTTGTACTGCTTACAGACTAAAAATGTCATTTATATAGTTTGTGTTTTTGCAGTTTTCTGCACTGTTGGGGGATTATTTCCAAAGAGATAATTGTATTTGACTCACCCAAAAAAATGTAAAAAAAAGTAAAGAAAAAAAGTGAGATGATAAGAGGTATCATCCCAACGTTTTTTCCGAAGGCTTCTACTTTCTCTTCCAGTACCAGTACAAGAGCGCGGCAATAACTAAAGCAGCGATGACTG
>CAZOPZ010000042.1:0-9752 GCA_964582035.1 uncultured Methanosarcinales archaeon
GGACTACAAAGTGGTAGATAAGCTTTCTCTGAGCTTCATTCTAGCGCCAAGAGTGGATAATGATTGAATGTTCTTTGCTGTAGAAAAGTCAACAAAGTGCGGGAAGGCACCTCACCTCATGCTAAAGCATGGGGCTTGAAAAGAGATGCTTTCTTAACCCCGCACTTTGTGACACGAGAAAGAGAAGTGGGTAGAGTTTAAGCCGCAATTGTAAATAGGAAGAGACGGCCAATCGCCACGCAAAAGACTGAAAGAAAAACGTTAAACTGTTATTCTTTGCGGCAATGCATGTACTCCAACAGATCATCAAAATAGCCCTGTAAAAAGCTACGCAGAACGTGAGTGCGCAGTTTCTTCTCTTTTATCTCGCAGATCCCATTAAAATTCTTGATTATCGGGGCAAGAATTTTTTCTCTTTCGAGAAGATCGGCTTCATCGTACTTCTTCCAGAAGCTATACGGTAAATCTTCTTTAATTTTGCCTGCTTCTCTTTTTGGTTTCATGTTCTTACTGAATCTTATTGAAAAATCTCTTCTACTTTCTTTAAGACGGAAGAGAGCGTTTCTTTTTTCACTTTTCCAATTTTCTTTATAAGAAGTTTCTTATCGACCCGTAAGATATTCTCTCCTTTGACCAAACTGGCTTCTGTGATGTCGCCTTCTTCCAAGTCTTTTTTCAATAAGGGGACAGCATAGTGGTCTTTTAAGAGATTTGAAGTTATCCCACAAACAATCAGGTCCTGGGATGAATGGTTGAATTGATCTTTGGAGAGAATCAAAACCGGCCGAACTTTCCTACCGCTGAAATCTGAAAAAGGAAAAGGAACAAGCCAAATTTCCCGCTGCATACCATTCATAGATACTTACTCCAAACCTCATCATCTTTAGGGTTGTCCCAGATTTTTTTTAGATTCTGTTCAGCTAATAAGAGCCAGCCCATTTTTTCTTTTTCACTTTCCTGCAGTTGCTCCAGAAAATCTTTTTCTTTTTCGAGAATTATCTGCTTCCCTTTTTCGATGATAACGAGCCTCGTCCCTGCGCTCATATGAAATTCATTCCGTATCTTTTCTGGAATAACCAGTTGACCTCGTGAAGAGATAGTTACGGTTTCTATCATAGTAAGTATAGTAAGAATGCTCTTATTTATAAATTTTTGGTGAATTTTTCAAGTGCACCCGGCGGAGAAGTTTAACGACGGCTACGACGTACCCCACGCAGACGAGCGAGGCCATAGATGCTCCTACCATAGCCACCGAAGCACGAGTCGTCGTAGAAGTAGCTCAGCCAAGAGCCCCGCCCCAGAACACGCTGCGAAGCATGCTGAGCGACGTAGGCTGGGTTCAAAAGGAAAATTTTCGTGTCATTGATCCGAGCATCGTGCAGCATCTGCATATTCTGTATGAAATCGTCGCCAGAGCCAAAGGCGCGCTCTGCAGCTTTCCGTCCCTCGGCATTGAGCTGATTATAACCCTCCGGAGAGGTGCTTATGGCGAGATAACGCCATTCGTTATCTGACCCTGCTAGAGGAAGCTGGGATATGTCGATAAGCAGCGTATCAGAAGCAGCGATGGCTTCGGCGGCTTCTTCAGGGTCAGGATAATAATGATGATTCTGCGTGAGCAGCGGGAAAGCTTCATCGATATGCCGCAGAATCAGGTTTTCCGGTTCCCGGGTGATAGCCCAGAAAGGCTTTCCATCTCGCATGAAGTAAAGATTTCCATCCGCGGTGTAAAAAGGAACGCTGCGCAAAGCAGCATTTGTTCGCCGCTCGTTCATGAGCTCGTCAGCGTGCAGTATGGTGCCTGGTTTTGCTAAAGCATAGGCATCTTTCAGGTTGCCTTCAAGATTTTCTACAGCTCCAGACATTCTTTCTCTTCTGAATAAGCGAGAGCCCCGCGTTGCTTTTTCCCGCACCTTTTCAACAACTTCCTGCACCGTTTCCAACTTCTTTTCTGGAAGTTTTACTTTCTTTCCCGTGTATTCTTCAAACAGTTGAAGGGGAACCTGCTCTTTCTCCAGCGCTTCAACGAGCTTTTCGCCGGTTAATGCATCCCAGCCTTTCGCTTTGGCGCATTCCTGAAAGCTGAGTTTGTAAAGCAGTTCCGGATCGTCTTTATACCGCAATCCCACTTCTTCATAGAGTCTTTTCTGGAACGTCTTGAACGCTCCCGCCAGCAAACCATTGAACTGGAGGCCCAAAGGCTCTGGGGTAGTCGAGCCATGCACCTCACGGATCAGCCGATGAATTCTCACTGAGCATTCCTCTACAGGATTTTGCCAAGCCTGAGCTTCTTTTTCCAGCTGTTCAACTAACCCATCAATATGCTGGCGCTCGGCCGTATATACAAACCGCTGCCATTCAGCCACATCACCGTCCCATTCGCTGGCATTCCGGATAAGAGGATCAGCAGACTTTTTCCGCCGCTCCGAAATCGGCAATTGTTCAGCAAGCTGTACGGTCGAGAAATATTCGCATAAGACCTTCCGAAAGGACTCGACAGAGATGCCTTCCTGCAAACTGTCGGGAGCAAGAAGCTCTTCCAGGCGAGGCACTTCATAATGGCGCTTTAACCGCAAGGAACGAATGGCAGTTTCAGCAGTCTCCGCAAACCGGTGCACGTATTCGAGGAAAAGAACCGGCTGCGGAGCGATGCTCGCTTTGGAAACAGATCCCTCGGGAACAGATGAAATGATAGGTGTCTCCATAGATCCCTGCCAGAAGCGGACTATTTTAAAAAACTTGCGTATGATAACTACTTTAGAGTAATATTTATAAAAAGTGAGCGTTTAGCATCATCATGGAACCCTGCATCCTGCTCCGCTACGGGGAAATTGGATTAAAGAGCAAGCGCACCCGCGGGCATTTTGAACAGCTGTACATCAAAGCGATAGAAGATGCCCTGAGAAAGCAAGGCGTCAAGCAATGGAAGCTCAAGAATTATGGGGGGCGCTTCGTGCTTTTTACCGCGGAACCAGAGAAGATTAAGGACCTCCTGCAGCGCCTTCCCGGCATCCAGAGCTTTTCTGTAGCGAAATACTGTCCCTTTTCCGACAAGAAAGATGTGCTGGAAAAAGTGCGCGCCTATGCAGCACCGCTCATCGCCGGAAAAACTTTTTGCGTCCGGGTGCGCAGAGTAGGAAATCATCCTTTTACCTCGCAGGAACTCGAGCAGGAAGCGGGAGCCATCCTCTATCCGCAAAGTGCCGGCGTGCAGCTCCAGAAGCCCGAAGTGCTGCTGTCTCTCGAAGTCCGCGGGCAGGATGCTTTTTTCTCGACGGAAACCATTTTTGGCCGGGGAGGATTGCCGCCCACCAGTTCCGGCAAGGTGCTGCTGCTCTTCTCCGGCGGCATCGACAGCCCGGTTGCGGCATATCATCTGCTGAAGCGCGGCTGCCAGGTGGATTTCCTGTTCATCAACCTGCTGGAAGAGAAAGCGCTCAATGATGTGGCACGCGTCTACAATTATCTCGTCAGCCAGTACGCGTTCGGCTACACGCCGCGCTGCTTTGTCGTTCCGGCAAGAAAGCTGGTGGAAAAGATACGGAAAGATGTTCCCCAACGCTTACGGCAATTAGCGTTGAAGACGTGTTTCTACAAAATCGGAGAGCAGATCGCGAAAAAAAACGATGCTCTGGCCATAGCCACGGGAGAAGCGCTTTCCCAGAAGTCCACGCAAACGTTAGAAAGCCTGCAGTTCCTGGAGCAAGTGAAAACATTGCCCGTCTTGCGGCCGCTGCTGAGCTTCGATAAAATAGAAATCACCCAGCTCGCGCAGAAGATCGGCACACTCGCGGCATCAGAGAAAGTAAAAGAATATTGCAATCTCTCGGAAGGCCCGGTGGTTACCAAGCCGAATATGGCTTTGCTTCAGAGAATCCCCGATCTGACGGCGGAGATCCAAGAAGCCGTGGCGGCGCAGCAGTCTTTTACAGGATTTCTGCCTTTTGAAGAGGAAGAGCCCGTTGCCTTTTCCGGAGAGCCGGGGCAGGAGCTGGTGTGCGTCGATGTCCGCCCCTCGCATCAGCAGGACGTTGCACCGTTACAGGCGGAGATGTCGAAGCCGTATCCTTTTGTGCTGGAAGAGCTGGATGCATTTCAGAAAGACAAGCGCTACCTGTTCATCTGCGATTTTGGCGTGCAGAGCGAGCAAGTGGCGTTCTTGCTCCGGAAGAAAGGGATTACTGCCGCGGGAATCAGCGTGCCTCATTTCCTGAAATATTTTCAGAGAGTGGCTCGGCAGCAAACAGCAGGAGGGTAAAGAATGGTTGAAATGAAAAAAAACCTAAGCCGCCGGTCGTTTCTCGAAAAGACGTTATTGGGCAGCGGCACTCTTCTCTTACCGCCGGGATGTGCCTTGCAGGCGGTTACCGAAGAGCGTTATGCCTCGCTGCTTTCTGAAGAACAGCGGCAACAGATAATCGCAACGTGCTTTCCCGTCAGCGTGAAGCATCGGTATCAGATTGAAGGAACCCCCCTGCACTACGAACTCGAGCCCGTGGAAGGAACGGCCACCCTCTTTTCCGTGCGAGGAGATATCGCATACTTTCTCACCAATAATCATGTCGCCAATCCCCCCGCTCCGGAGGACGTGCTTCGTGATGAGCGGCAGTTTGTCTATGAAAATGTACGGCAGGGAGGACTCATGATTCCGGCATCGCTTTTATCACTGTCCTATCTTTCGTCAGAAATCCGTGGCGAGGTTCTAGGAGCAGAAGTGCTCTTTGCCGATGGCAAAGGCTGGCAGAATGAACGGGAAGATATTGCTCTTCTGCGGTTGGGTTCGCTGCGGGAAGAACAGCGCAGGCAGCTTTCCCCGCCCGTCCTTGGTGATGACCGCGCTTTAGATTATGGAAGCTTGCTCTTTATGGCGGGGTTAGTGGGAACTCAACTCTTGGCGCATGGCATCTATGCAGGAAGATTTTCTTTTTCCGGCAGCGATGTATTCCTCTTTGATGCCTCGGTCCTTTCCGGCTTTTCCGGCGGAGGAGTTTTTGCGGCTGGAAGAAACGGCATGGAATTAGTGGGCTACGCCCGATGGGTATTGGAAGATTCCATGACGGTGGTGGTTCCCCTCTCTGTCATCCAAAGCTGGCTGGAAGAGGAAGGGCTGGCAAGCAGCATCTTTTAGCTTCTCTTGAAAAGAAAGCCTTAATAAGAAGAGGGCTCTCCTCTACCGCATGAAGAGGCGATTTTTAATTGTAGGAATTCTCTTACTCGCATTTTCATTATTGGTTCTGGCTTCCTGCGCGCCACAGGCGGAAGAGTCATCAAAACGGGAATCACCAGACGCGCCACTTGCTCCGCCGGCTTTTGGAGCGGGAGACAGCAATGAAATCGTTATTACCACTAATGGATTTGAGCCATCGAGTTTAACCGTCCAAGCCGGCGAGACGGTGACATGGACCAACAAAGACAGCCAGTCGCATTGGCCGGCTTCAGCAGTGCATCCCACGCATACGCTCTATCCGGGCTCGGGAATCGAGAAATGTGGCACGGCAGAAGAAAGCATGACTTTTGATGCCTGCAATCCGGTAGCGGCCGGCGGGCAGTATTCTTTCACGTTTACAGAACAAGGAACGTGGAAATATCATGATCATCTGAACCCGGCAAAGACCGGGACGATTGTGGTGGAGTGAGAGAATGAATTTTAAACCGAGCATCCTGAAATCGATAGTTACACTTGTCTTGGGGGTAGGATTAGGGGGGGTTATCTCACTTGTTCTAAAAGGCTCGAGGTTCTGTGAACAAGGGTATCCTTGCCCAGCACCAACGTATGCATCTCCCATACTTTGGATTCCTCTTTTTGTTCTTGGAATTTATGTTATATGGTCTTTAGCCCAGAAAAAATAAAATTCTTTCTTTAAGCAAGTGAGCAACCGCTCTTCCCGCTCAATTCTTCCAATGAAATTTCTCCCGGCACTCGGGAGCCATCGCCAAATTCCCACGTCGGATAGCCGGTGATGCCCTGCTGCTCGCAGAAAGCCGTCTGCCCCTGGCCGCCGGGCAGGGAACATTCGATGTAATTCACTTTTTCCCAACTATCGCCAAACATTTCTTTCTGGTTCTGGCAGTGCGGGCACCAGTACGCCCCGAACATCTTGACGCCGTTGTCCGTTAAGCACGTGGCAAAAGCATCATAATCTCCAGAGGGAGAAGAAGAACAGGCAGTAAAGAATACTAAAAGAACCAGCAAAGAGATTACGAGCACTTTTTTCATGGAATGGAAAAGAAAGCGCTTTTATTTAAAGCTAATTGAGCCAAAGAAAGTCAACAAAGTGCGGGAAAGCGTCTCACCTGGTGCTAAAGCACGAGGCTTGGACTGAGACGCTTTCTTAACCCCGCACTTTGAGACGCCAGAGAAGCAGGAACTGAAAGAGCATTCATGATTGGTCTAAAGACCCGCTCTTTCTGCTTCTCTGTGCGCAATGTTAATAAGCTGCTGTTGGTTCACCACGATTTATGGTTCGCTGGAAGAGTGTACTCCTGCCATCTTCTCTAAACTTGGCTCTCCTGAGCGCCCCTCACCCCGCAGGAAGTGATGAGCTGGAAAGAAGTGAATTAGGGGAAGCCACGGAAGTCGACACCGGAGAAGAATTTTTTGAAGGAGACGAAGAGCTTGTTGCCCAAGAATACGCCATTGACATCTCCGACCATTTCATCCCCGAAATCCTGCGGGATTCGCGGTATGCAGAAATGTATCTGGCTTCCCGCGAAGAGCTGAACGAACAGTTCGGAGCAGATATTTTTGATGGCCCTCTGGATAGAGAGCGCTTCGGCATCTACAGCACCTTTGCGCCCCATATCCCGCTGCTGCGAGAGCGCATCGACCATTACCAACAAGCGCTAGAGCGGCGGGGCGAGCAGGAAACTCCATTTATTTCTTACGCAGATAGCATCGAAGCAAACTTTACGACAGAACGGACGCTGGAGCGGATTGCAGAAATGCTTGCCAGAGAGCAGCGGACAGAAAGAGAAGAGCGACGGCTGCAAGAGTATCAGGAACGAGTTTCTTTGGTGCAAGATATCCAAACTATCCTTTCCTGGGAAGGCTTCTACGACGGAGAGATTGATGGCATATATGCGCAGACGGGCGAAGCAGTTGCCGCGTATCAGCGGTTTCATCGCGTGGATGATGATAGAGTCATCGGCTCAGTTACTCGAGAATTGCTTAACACACCATTGGAAGAGCATTTTGAACAGTCTTCTCAGCTTTTGTTGCACGTCTTCGAAGAGCGGGTATTCCATGCCACATATATTATCGAGCCGATTATGCTTGAACAAGCAACGGAAGAAGCTACCAGACAATTGGGGCTGACTACGCCAGAATCCGTTTTTGATTTCTTTGCTAACGAACAGCGTCCGGAAACCGTGATGCTGGAGCTGCATGTGCCGGAACGATATCTCCAAGAAACAATGAACGTACGCATCGAGATCGAAAAGTCAGAACGAAATCGAAGAGATACGCATTTGGGATTATATGCACAGGAAGAGGAAAGCAAAGTCCTCCTTTTTAGTACGCGAGCCGTAGTGGGCGGCGAGCATGTCGTCCGCGGCCGAAGAAGGGATTTCCCGACGCCGGAAGGAGAGTTTTACCTGCGCAGAGTGCTCGTCTTCCCGCGCTGGTTCCCGCCATCGTGGGCAGAAGAAGAATATGGCGATCCGCTCACGCAGCCGGGCTTCCAGAATGCGTATGGCATTATGGCGGCGCCTTTTTCCCGGCGACAAACTATCCCGGAAGAGCCGTATACGGCGCATTACGGCGGAGATCTCCCCTACTTGCTGCATTTGACAAGTGCTCCGGAGAGTGTGGAAAGCGGCCGGGGAAGATCCCATGGCTGCGTCCGCCTGCATCCCGATGGGGGGAATCACCTGTTTTATTTTCTGCTGAGATATACGCCGCATCGGCCGCTCGGCAGAGCCGAATACCGGGGAGAAGCGGTGCCGTTTGAGAGGGCGATTCCGGTGTCTATCAGACGATAGATAGGATTACTGCTTCCGAAGCAGCAAATCCCGAAAGCGAGAACTTTTCTGCGTTTCCGGTTGGTAAGAAGCCAGGCGATATATCGGAAGAGAAAGGCCCCGGGCAGCCAAGCGGGATGCCAAAGCTTTTTCATCAACAGCCTGGTCATAGCCCAGAACGAGGACGTCCGGCTTTTTCTCTTCAATGATGCGCAAGTGGTCGTCCGGATAGCCCAACACTGCCTCATCAACGACTTTGAGGCTTTGGAGCAAAGCCAGGCGCTCTTCTTCCGAGAACATGGTTTTCTTGCGCTGCAGCAACTTGGTCTCGTCACGAGCAACCACGACGATGAGAAAGTCTCCATATCTCTTGGCTTCTTTCAAATAGAAAATATGCCCGAGATGCAGCAGATCAAACGTGCCGAAGCACATGACAGTTTTCATGTGATGGCGTGCTCCATCTCTTTTTCGAGAGCAGTAGGATTCATATTCCGTTGGGGCACAAGCGCTCTCGACACTGTTTTCTCAACAAGCCGGGCTTCTTCAATGACCAAGCGTCCGGAACAAGATGAGTCCAGCACTTTTCTCGCTTTCAGGATTTCTATTTTTTTCTTGAAGAGCGGGCAGTCAAGAACTAATGATTCCGTCTCTCCCCCCTCGCCGGCAGGATTCAAGTGGTAGCGTTCGGAAAGGGCCATCAGCTGGGTAATATCGCTTTCTTGCAAAGGCCGCTGCAGCCACGAGGCATCCAAGCCTTCGGCGGCAATGGCGGTAAAAATAATTTCAAATCCGTTCAACAGGAGTTCCTGCAGCTCTTGGGCTTGCTCTTTATGCCATAACGGCGAAAAAATCTTTAGGTTCAGCTCATCACACACCTGCTCGATGCGGTCGCGCTGGTAGGTCGAGAAAAGCGCTCCAGTAATGATACCGTCAATGTGGAACTCTTCTTTCGCCCGCTGCAGGGCTTTCCGCAGATCGTCCAGCTCTTTCTCTTTTTCTCCGGCAGTTTCCTGCAGGATCAAAGGCAGCCCCATCGCTTCTGCCTGCAAGGGCGCCATGTTGAGCGCGGGCGTATGGAACATGAACGAGCTTTCATTCTGGGATTGTATGGTGATCAGGCAGCTTAGCGCATAATTCTGCCGCTGCATGATATGGGCAGCATACATGGAGTCTTTCCCCGACGAGAAAAGCACACCAAGGCGGAGGTTCGGCTGCGGATAGAACGTTCTCAAATAGGCAGATTTTGAAGAGAAGCCTCTTTGTTTGGTAAGCTTTCCCAGCGCATAGTCCAGCCGTGAGCCATACTGCGCCGCTGTTTTCTTGCGGAAAGCCATCGATTCGGGAAGGCCGGATTCCCGGGCAATATCCCGGAGAATGAACTTGGTCATGCCCTCCCGCAGCTTGTATGCACCGGGAATTTTCAATGCGAATTCGACGAGCCGGCGGTCAAGAAATGGCAGGCGAAGCTCTAAAGAATTGTCCATCGTTATAACATCATCGCGATAGAGGTCGCGCTCGTACAATTTGCGCAAGCCGGAAAGGCATTCCTGGTTGATGTTCAGCGCATGCGTATGCCGCTCATAGCCGGCAAAGATTTCTTCGCTGCCCAGGCCGGAGAAGATGACCTTGCAGCCGTCTTCTTTCGCCATCTCGCAGGCGAGATAGAAAGGCAACGCGACACCAACTTTCACGACGTTGGAATCTTCAATAAGGGGAACTATTTTTTTGAGGTAGCTGGGGATTTCATCGAGCTTTATCTTTCTCACGCGGAGCGGTAAGCCGAGCTCTTGAGC
>CAZOPZ010000043.1:0-532 GCA_964582035.1 uncultured Methanosarcinales archaeon
CCGTTCCCCGTTCTTCGTTCCCCGTTCCCCGTTCTTCGTTCCCCGTTCCCCGTTCCCGTCCTTCAGGGGTGCAGTCGCGTCGGTCCGCGGAACAGGAACGTGACCTCGCGGATGTTTGGCTGATTGAGGACCACCATCAGCATCCGCGAAAGCCCGGCGCCAAATCCGCCGTGTGGCGTACAGCCGTACTTGAAGAAGTCCAGGTAAAACTGGATCGGCTCGAGGCTCAATCCTTTCTCCTTGGCCTGCGCGACCAGCACGTGGTAGCGGTGCTCCCGCTGCGCGCCGGTGCAGATCTCCACGCCGTTAAAGAGCAGATCAAACGACTTGGTGACGGAATGGTCGTTCTCCGGCTTCATGTGGTAGAACGGCCTTTTCTGTTCGGGAAATAAGGTTACGAAAACAAATTCGGAGCCGTATTTCTCTTTGACGATCTCGCCGAGCAGCCGCTCGCCTTCGGCATCGAGGTCTTCATGATCGGGATAAGTTTTTCCCGTTTTAGCCAACACCAGGGCTTTGGCTTCTTTCATCG
>CAZOPZ010000043.1:542-9721 GCA_964582035.1 uncultured Methanosarcinales archaeon
CGGCGGAACCGGCTGCACCCCCAGGAGCTGGAGCTCATCGGCTGCTCCTTTCGGCAGCTGCTTCAGCAGCGTTATAAACATGTTTTCGATCAGGTCCATCACGTCCGTGTAATCCGTGATGAATCCCATCTCAAAGTCTATGCCCGTGAATTCGGTCAAATGGCGCGTGGTGTGGGAATGCTCCGCCCGGAAGACGGGGCCGAACTCATACACCCGTTCAAAGCCGCCGGTGACGAACATCTGCTTGTAGATCTGCGGGGACTGCGCCAAGTACGCGGGCTTGCCAAAATAATCGACGATGAACAGCTCTGCTCCCGATTCCACGCCGATGGTCGTCAATTTGGGGCTGTTGATGTTCGTAAAGCCGTTCTGGTCAAAAAAGTCCACGAGGATTTTGGCGATCTTGCTGCGGATCTTGAAGATGGCCTGCACTTTCAGGTTTCTGGTATCCAGAAAGCGGTGATCGATGCGCTTGTCGATATGCGTCTGGCTTTTGTCCGTATTGTCGATGGGCAAAGGCGTGGCGGCTTTGGACAGCAAGGTGATTTTCTTAATAATGACTTCCATCCCCCAGCGCGATTCCTTGCTTTCTTTGGGCGTTCCGACGATCTCTACCACCGATTCTTTCGTCAGGTCATTCAAAGCCATGAAGCTTTTCGGCTCGGTCTCTTTTTCCAGAGCGATAGCCTGCATATTGCCCGTGCGGTCGCGGAGAATCAGGAATTTAATCTTGCTGAGATTGCGCAGCTCTTCCACCCAGCCTTGCAACAGGACTTCTTTATGCGCCTGCTTTTTCAGGTCTTTAATCAGGGTGCGCTTCATGCACGGGCTTAAAATAAGCTGAGCTTTTTATGGTTTGTGGTCGAAAAGAAGGGCATTTATCTGATAATGAAAACGACCTATTCATACAGCTTCTTCATCTGCACTTTGATGATCTTCCGGGGGGTGGCTTCCACGACGGTTATCTCGTTCTGGTTGATGTTGAGGACTTCTCCGATCTGAGGAAACCGCTTGATGCTCTTCAAAATGATCCTGCTCAACGTATCATGCGGGCTTCCAGGCAGGTTGGTGTGGAAAAAGCGGTTAAGGGCCTGCAGCTCCGTCGCGCCATGTGCCAGGATGGTCTGCTTATCCACCCGCTTTATCAATCGCTGCTTGACATCGCTCTCATCAATAATTTCTCCCACGAGCTCTTCCAATAGGTCTTCTAGCGTAACGAGGCCGATGATCTCACCGTGGTCATTCACGACAATAGCCATGTGCATCTGCTTTTCCTGAAATTCTTTGAGCAGGTGATTGAGCAGCATATGCTGGGGGACAAAATACACCGATGTGACGATGCTCTCAATGGCATTATCGCCTTCCCCTTTGGTCAACGCAGAAAAGACATCTTTGATGTGCACAATGCCGATGATGTTCTCTTTCGCCTGCTTGTAGACGGGATAGCGCGAGAAATTTTCAGATTCCATGATGCGCGCCGCATCTTTCAGCCGGACGCCGGCTTCGATGCTGATCATCTCGCTGCGGTGGGTCATGACTTCTCTGACGGTGATGTCGCTGAACTTCAAGACGGACTCGATCATCTCTTTCTCTTCTTTTTCCACGCTGCCGGATTCCGCGCTCATCTCCAGCATGGCTTTCAGCTCGTCTTCCGTGACTTTTGGTGATCGCATGCCGGCTTCGGTTTTGGTTATCTTTCTGGCGATGAACTCCAGGACGACGATAGCCGGATAGAGGAGCTTCATCAGGACAGCGAGAAGGGGAGCAGCAAAGAGCGCAAAGGTTTCCGCATGGTGCGCGGCATACGATTTCGGCGTCACTTCGCCGAAGATGAGAACGAGCACCACCATGACTCCCGCTGCCAGGCCGGCGCCAACGTCGCCGAAAGCCCGGATGGCCAGCAGGGTCGCCAGGGAAGAAGCCAGAATATTCACAACATTATTGCCGACCAGGATGGTGGCAAGGGTCTTCTTGGGGTTCGCGCGCAGATATGAACATTGTTTGGCGCCTTTGACATTGGACTGCAGCAAAGCTCTTACTTTTGCTGGAGTAAGGGAAAAAAGAGCCGTTTCAGCCGCAGAAAAGAAGGCTGATAAGGCAATAAGGACAATCAACAGAGCGGCATAGGTGAGCATGGAGTGCTGGATAGTGAAGAGTTTTTATGGTTTTGGGTGGAAAAATGATGCGGAGCAGTAAAAGCGTCTTCTTCCTATTCAAAGCCGCCCGCCCCCATGGTTCTCAGCACGTGCTTTATCTCGTCGATCGTCGGCTGCTGGTGCTTTTTATCAGACATGCGCACAAAGCGCAAAAGAAGATCAACCAGAGCTTCCTGGCTGAGGCATTTGAGTTTAAATCCGTCGGTAATGAAGAAGAACCGGAAGCTTTCGTACTTTAATTCTTTGATGACAATGCCCCCGACGGTTCCGAGCAATTTGCCTTTTTGCGGGGAAGACTCTAGAGATTTGAGATGCTGTAACACTTCAACACTTTGGTGTTTAAACTTCTTATTGATCTCCGCAAAGAGAGACTCAACAATCTCTACTTGTGCCATCGCTTTTTAGCCCGCGCAATCGCTTCATCGATGGGAAGGGTATCGGCAGACGAAAGCAAAAATTCCCGCAGCTGCTCTTTTACCGCCAACTCATACATGCGTTTGAGAATGTCTTCATAGGTATCTTCTTTCGTGCCAAAAGTGCCCAGCAAGCTTTTGGTTGCCTGGCTGAGCTGGATGGTAGTTGTGGCCATTTTATAGCAGCTATAGCTACTATAGTTTATAAGATTATCGCTCCAGATTTTACTCGCTCCGGTATCGGCCGTTGGTGCAGCGGGAAAGATCGATTCCTAACGCCTGAGCAGCGGCTTCCCATTGGTCATCTGCTACGGGCATGGAGACGACATTACCCATAATGCGGTACTTCCCATCATCAGAACGAAAAATAGTCGCCCCATCATTTACCCAAACCTCCCCTGGCGCCTTCCAACAATTGAGAGGCTGGCCGGAATCATCATATTGCACGACAAGATGACTTTCATTGCACCCCACAATAGTTGCTCCGAGAGCAATAGTAGCTAGATGTCTGTTAATTCTCGAAACCAATCCACCATTATTTTTTTGTTCCATGTTCTCTTCCTCCAAACTCTTAAATCATCCAGAACCTCTCTTCCTACACTTCGTCAGCCTGCTGCTTTAAAAACCTTCCTCAACAGAATTTTCCTTTCGCCAGTTTTCGCGCGAGAACTTGCAACGACTTCTTATACATCACAAAGTCTGTAATCGGCACGCGCGCCACGCCATCGTCCATCGCGGCTTTCGCAACCGCAGCAGAGACCAGCGGCAGCAAGCGGGGGTCAAAGGGCTTGGGGATGATATACTCGGGGCCGAAAGCAAACTGCCGGCCATAGGCTTTCGCCATGGCAGCCGGGACTTTCTTGCGAGCCAAGGCTGCCAGCGCTTTCGCCGCAGCCAGCTTCATGCCGGACGTGATCTCCCGCGCCCGCACATCCAACGCTCCCCGGAAGATGAACGGAAAGCCCAGCACATTGTTGACTTGATTTGGAAAATCACTTCTACCCGTCGCCATGATGATATCAGCAACCGACGCTTTGCCTTCTTCATAGGAAATTTCCGGAACCGGATTGGCCATGGCAAACACGATGGGCTTGCTGCCCATGCTGCGGATCAGGTCTTTGGTCAAAAGGTTCCCTTTGGAAACGCCGATAAAAACATCCGCTCCCCTAAGTGCTTCCGCCATACTTTGCTCTTTTTCCTGCGCAAAGAAGGCTTTGTACGGATTTTCCGCACGGTTTTTTGTAACCAGCCCTTTACTGTCAAACAAGGAAATGTGCTCTTTGCGAGCGCCGACCTCTACCAAAAAGCGAGCGCAGGCCAAGGCTGCCGCCCCTGCTCCGGAAAAGACAATCTTCACCTGAGAAAGATTTTTGCCCGCCAGATGCAAAGCATTAAAGAGTGCAGCCGCAACGATGACGGCCGTCCCATGCTGGTCATCGTGAAAGACCGGGATATCCAGCCGTTTCTTCAACGCTTCTTCAACAACAAAACATTCGGGCGCTTTAATATCTTCCAGATTAATGCCGCCGAACGTCGGGGAAATAGCCGCAACAATGTCCACAAATTTCTGAACATCCGTTTCTGCAACCTCAATGTCCATCGCCTCGACTCCGCCAAAGCGCTTGAATAAGACGCTCTTGCCTTCCATAACTGGCTTGCCTGCCAAAGCGCCAATATCGCCTAAGCCGAGAACCGCCGTGCCATTGCTGATGACGGCCACGAGATTGCCTTTCGTGGTGTAGGCGTATGCTTTTTGCGCATCTTTCTGGATCTCCAGGCAGGGCTCGGCTACGCCGGGCGTATACGCCAGAGAAAGGTCTTCTGCAGTCTTGCAGGGCTTGGAAGGGATGATGCGCAGCTTTCCGGCAGGTTTTTCGGCGTGGTAGTGCAAAGCTTGTTCTTTATGGTCTTTCATAATAGTTCACGATGCTATGAGAATACGAGAGGTTTATAAGGATTTGCGTTGAGGATTCTACTCGTCACGAGGAGTTTCAGGCACTTCTTTATACTCAATCTTCACCACATCGCCTTCTTTCATCGGATAGAGCGGAGCAACCTGGGCGTCGTTAACAATGATCTGCAATTCTCTATCCTCTTTCGTGCAGTACGCCGTGCCATTAAAAGTCAGGCAATCCTGCGTCAACAGCATGCCGGCTTTCTCCATGACCTGCTGCAAAGAAATTCCTGACGAAAAGAGCCGTACTTTATTTTCGGAGAACGTCACAAAGAAATCTTTCTCAGGTGCATTCTTTAAAGGGATCTTTTGGCCATCAACAATCACGCTTATCGTAGCTTGTTGGGCTTCAGCAGAGTAGGGATACGGAGAGAACTCATCACAGGCATTCTGCTGGCATAAATTCTGGGAACAGAGCACCGCCACGGGGCCAGCATCGCAGAGCAGATAGCAATCCGCATCAGACTGGCAGATGCGAGGCTCTGCTTGTTCAGGGGCGGGCTGGCCACCCAGAAAGAAGCCGGGAACAGAAAAGCCTATCACCATCAAAGCCAGAAAAGTCAAAAGAAAGATTTTCCGGAGCAAAATTTTCTGTTTCTCTTTCATAAATACACAGAAAAAGAAGAAGAAATTAAAAAGCTTTCCAACAAGAAAGCCTTACTTGACGACTATTTTCCCCGTCATGCCCCGCCAGGCTTCACAGCTGCTGCAGCTGAACGGGAACTCGCCCGCTTTATCAGCAACAAAGCTTACCCGGGTAGCGCCGGAAACTTCTTTTTCGACGCCAAAAGCAGGCAAGGAAAACGTAAACGTAAAGTCGCTTTCCGGCATGATGGACAGCTGCACTTCATCGCCTTTGCCCACCGTCAGCTTGTTCGGCCCAAAGAGCCATTTCTTTGCCGTGATGGATGCCAGTATCACATCTTGAACATCATCGCCAGATTCCGTACCGCTATCCGTGCCACTGGTCTCCGTTGCCGCAGGAGCCTCTTCCGGAGCTGCCTGCTCTTCGCTGGCTGGCTCTTCTGCACGTTGAGTATCTTGAACCGGAGCCCCAGCTGCCAAAGCAGCGTCTACTTCTCGTACAAAAACGCTGTACGGCTGGAAGCCGCTGATTACTTTTCCATTAATCACAAAAGCTGGAGTTCCCAAAATGCCTAAAGCGGCGGCTTCCCGGATATCAGCTTGTATATCTTCTTGATACTTCTTGCTGCTTAAGCATGATGCAAAGCGATCGCCATCCAATCCCAGCTCTTCCGCCCAAGCGGCATATTGTTCATCTCCCAGCGAACGCTGCCCATCGAAGAGTTTGTCATGGTATTCCCAGAATTTGCCCTGCTCTTGTGCACACGCTGCAGCTAAAGCTGCCGGCTGGGCTTCCGGATGGCTGTTGAGCGGGAAATCTTTGAAGAAAAATTTAACCTTGCCTGTGATAATATATCCATCTTTCAGCTGCGGGAGCGTTTCAGCCCAGAACTTTCGGCAGAAAGAACATTGATAATCGCTAAACTCCACAACCGTAACGGGCGCAGTGGCATCGCCTAAGAACGGCTCACCTTCTAAATCCACCCCACGCTCCTCAGCAGCGGTTGTTCCGCCACTTGTCACTGCTGCGCCAGTCAACTCCCCATCCGGATCAGAGCTGCCAGTTGCTGGCCCTTCACCTTCCGGAGAAGCCGCTTCAGTATTGTCCTTGGAATTGGGAGCATCGGAACTTTCTGGCTCATCAGCAGTATCACTAAAAGCCGGAGCACTCAGCACAATGCCCTGCGGGAAGAACAATTCCCCATCTTTCGTAACATAAGAATCTACCTCTTGCCCGGCAACCGCTAAAGTTACTTTATAGAGATCGCCCATTTCTGCCGAATCACGCACTTCAGCCACAAAAGGGGGCTGTAAGAGTTTCGCATTCACAAAGCTCAGCACTTTCTGCGTGGCTTCTTCTTGCGAGAGCACGACCTTTTCAGATGATGTTTCTTCACCGCCAAACTGGAAGCCGTCCGTTACGACAGAGAATAATAGAAGGATAAGCACAATTCCCGTCATGGCTTTCCACGTTGAGACGGACTTCAGCGTGCCGCTGCCATTCTCCGTGGCCCAGGGATTGACGGGTGCTGATGAGATAGCTGAAGAGGCAGTTGCTTTCCCTGATTCTTTTGCCGCTTCTTTCGGCAAAGGCTCTTTTTTTGGTAAAGATTCTTTCACCACTGAGAAAGATGATTCCTGTTTTTGATCAAGTTTGGGCGGCGCCACTTTGGGCTTCGGCTCTTGCCGGATCTCATGCACCTGCACCCTCTTTTCCGCTCTCGGCTCTTTCTTCTCTTCTTTCTTTTCCATTTTCTCGGCTTTTACGGGAGTAATTTTTATCGCGCTTTTTTCAGCACTTTTTCTCATGCTGCTTTTCTTTTCAGGAGAAATATCGGAAGACCCGGACAATGCCGAAGAAATGCCCGATGCAGTCTTGGCCTCATTTTTCTTAGGCAGAGCCTCTTCAACGAGATCCTCTTCACTGATGAACTCTTCATCTAAAAATGATTGTTCCATGTCATCAAGCTGCTTTTGTTCCACAAAAACCACCTCTCTTTGCTCATCGGAAGCATCGCCTGCTTTAAGCGATACGCATGATTAGCCTAATCTATCCCCCTCTTTGTTCGTCTGTTGAACAGAATCTTATAAACATTTGGCTAGTTGAACCATTACGTTTTAGCTTGTCTTTTTTAAAATGAAGATTCGATAAAGCACAAGGAGAAGCCGTCATGAAAATGCGAAGGAAGGCGTTTCCGTGTATGAAAGAAAGAAGAAAGGCGGGGGCACGACCAGCAGACCACTCCAGAATAGTTAAAAAGCTTAATAACGTCCCAGAGATTTAGCCTAGAATAGTATGGAATTTCGCATCCAGCGGAAAGAGGACGAGAATCTCCACAAATACCCCTCGGAGGACTTAGCTATCGCCCGGAAATTCGGCGAAAAGCTGCGCAAAGAGCTGCAGGATTTTGTCCTGGGCATCGTCGTTTTCGGCTCAACAGTCAGACGGGAGGCAACAGAAAAGAGCGATATCGATGTGCTGGTGGTCACGAATGATACTGCCTACCTGATCAGCGAAGCCTTTGTGGAAGGCTATCGCATCATTGTCGAGCGCCTTATGAATGAGACGTCTGAAAAGCTCCATGTCAATTCCATGACCTTTACATCGTTCTGGGAAGCTGTCAAAGCCGGCGATCCGGTGGTCGTTAATATGCTGCGGGACGGCGTGGCGCTCTTTGATTCCGGATTCTTTGATCCTT
Organism: uncultured Methanosarcinales archaeon; assembly: GCA_964582035.1. Classification (GTDB taxonomy): domain Archaea; phylum Nanobdellota; class Nanobdellia; order Woesearchaeales; family GW2011-AR9; genus JAUYQE01. The sequence goes on from CAZOPZ010000043.1 coordinate 8,350, forward strand.
TGCAGCGGCTGCTGAAGCTCGGGCGATTGCGGCCATCAGAAGAAAGCGTCTGGCATTATTTCGGCAGGGCGCCGAAGACCTTGCTGAACAGCCGCTGGCATATCTTGCAGGCGACTTTGGATTTGTATTGGGCGGTGATTGATGCAGCCCATGCTGCATTGATGCGCAGAGATGTCATCCCCCCCACGCCGGAGCACGTTGCTGATTTGCTGGAGCGCACCTATGTGAAGCACAAGCAGCTGGAAATGAAATACGTGGAAATCATGCGGCGCTTCTATCGCCTGAGCAAGATGATCACCTATCGAGAGATCAAAGAGATTTCTGGGCCGGAATTCGAGCGGTATTATCATGAAGCGGACGAGTTCGTGCGGAGAATGAAGCGGCTGATTGAACGGGGAACGGTTTGAAGACAATTAGCAGATAAATGGGATTGAGAAGATTACTTTTTCTTTCTTTGCAATTTTAGTACTGCTCTGAGGAGCGTCTTTCTCCTTTTCTCATCTTTTAGCAGCTTCTCTACTAAAGCACTCACTAATTCTTCGTCGGGTTCAGAAACCCCGGACTCTTCGCGGTTGAGAAGCTCATTAATCTGCCGGGCAAGTTTCTCGTCTTCCTGTTCCAGGGAAAAGCCCTCCGCAATTAATCTCTTTTGCAACTGACTGAGTGGCTTAAACTTTTCCCGGCGCTGCTCCAGCATCTGTGTAGAACAGTCTTTACAATACAGAGGTTTGCCCGGTAAAGGGGATTGAATTGGTGACTGAAATTTCTTGCCGCACCGAGTGCAGGTTTGCAGATAAAATTTAAACACGCCTCTAGCCTCAGCCATGATTCCAGAAAAAAGTGGCAGGAGTATTTATAACTTCCCCCCCCCTCAGGAGTGGTAAAAATAATGTTTCGTTTTTATGCCACGTACCCTTCCTCCCGCAGGCTGCAAAAAGTCTTCTGCCCAATGATAATGTGGTCCAAGAAGGTAATTCCCAGCAAATTGCCCGCTTCCCGCAGCTGCTTCGTGAGAGCAATATCTTCTTCGCTTGGCGCCGGATCGCCGCTGGGATGGTTGTGCACGAGAATGCAGGCCGCTGCCCCTTCCAGAAGCGCTTTCTGGAAAAGCTCCCGGGGATGGATGACCGAAGCATTCAGGCTGCCGATGAAGAGCGTCTCCTCTTTCAGGACTCGCTGGCGGGCATCGAGATAAATCCCTTTGCAATGCTCCTGCTGCAGGGTGGACATTTCGGGAAGCAGCAACTTGGCAACATCCTTTGCGGAGTGAATGATGATCTGCTTTTCTTTTTGGAATGCCGCTAACCGTCGTCCTAGTTCAAAGCATGCGAGCAGCTGGCAGGCTTTGGCATCGCCGATGCCCGAAAGGCGC
>CAZOPZ010000044.1:0-9220 GCA_964582035.1 uncultured Methanosarcinales archaeon
GTCCTGGCCGATCTGCTGCACACCATCGCTACCACCGGATTTGAAGTCAAAGAGGCCAAAGCCAAGCTGATCAACAGCCAGCTGGCAGAATGCTCGTTTGTCGTCTTTCCAAAAGATCTCGAGCATCTGCAGGAAGTCACGCGGCGGGTGCAGAATGTCAGGGGAGTGAAACGGATGTATTTTGAGTGAGCTCTGTTCAGGGAATCTCTTCAGCAAATGACCCCCCGTACAAAATTCCAGCGGTGCACCGGAACTTCCCGGAGAAGCTGCACATAGGCTTGCTGGGAAATCTCTGGTGTAATATTCTCTTCGGCACCGGAAAGCCGGGCCAGATGGGCCGCTACGACTTCTTCCAAGCCTGGAACATGCAGCACTTGATACTGCACGAGAGGTTCTGACAAATCAGGGTTCTGGCTCACCACAAGCTCGCTTTCTGCATCATTGAGGTCCTGGCGGTTTTGGATATAAGCGGTCCAGAGTTGTTCTTCTCCTCGCCGTGAATAACAGAATTGCTGATTATAAGGGCATCCCGTATGGGTTATTCTGAGTACCTCAATAACTGCAACATCCTCTCTTCTTTCCAAAAGCCCAACAGTTTCTTCAAGGGTATAGACGCCGAATCTCTCGCTGAAAAGCCCGTAGCACCCGTTCTTGCTTTTTCCTAAACAGAAGTAGGGTTTTCCTTCTGGCTCTTTGTCGATAAAGATTCCTGCTTTTCTGAAGTCCCAAGGTTGGTGTCGACTTGGTTTGCCGAATCTATTTCTCATGGGCGTTCTTTTGCGGCTCTGTATTTATAAAATTTTCTAATATTTTTACTTTAGGGTGGCAACATGTTACCGGAAGAGGTGCCGACGGGGCTTCAGCCCAGCAACGCAAAAATAACCACAATGTTTAAATATGTGTTAACACATATGCCTCTTGGATAGTTCACCATGGTAAACATGACCTTAGCTGTTCCAAGCGAACTCTATGCAGAGATGGCCGTGCACTCCGAGATTCGCTGGAGTGATGTCGCCCGGCAGGCTTTCACCAAGAAAGTAGAAGAATTGCATTGGATGGACAAAGTGCTGGAGAAGAGCGTTTTGACGGAGAAAGACGTCGATAGAATCGGACATAAAATCAAAGCGGAGATAGCGAAGCGGTTCAGATGAAGCTGGTTGTTGATACCAATGTTGTTATCTCGAGTCTTCTCAAAGATTCTCTTACCCGGAGGCTCATCACTCATATTGATGCAGACCTCTACACGATTTGGTTTACTCGAGAGGAGGTTACGAAACATAATAGGGAGCTTCTGGAGAAAGGCGGTTTCAGTGAAGTTGCTCTGCATATTCTTCTTGAAAACATTCTCCATAAACTGGTGATTCTCGACGATGAGGTCGTCAAATCAAAGATGAAAGAGGCGAGGGAACTGATGGACACGATCGATGGGAAAGATACCCCATTTATTGCCGCCGCTTTAGCAACTGATTCCGACATATGGTCAGATGACAAGCACTTTGAGAAACAAAGAAAGATTAAAGTTTGGAAAACACGGGACTTAGCAAGATTTTTTTGTCTTTCTTAAGAATCATGCAATGGCTTTGATCATGCACAAAGGCGATGCCTTTGGCATGCTAAAAATCAGGCGATGGTTTTTATCATATCTACCATCCGGCAGCTATAGCCCCATTCGTTGTCGTACCATGCCACGACTTTAAGGATTCTCCGGTCTATCACCGAAGTAAGCTGCGCATCAAATATCGCCGAGTGCGGATTATGGATGATATCGGAAGAAACCAGCTCGCCTTCCGAGTATTCGACGATGCCTTTCATCTTATTGGCAGCAATCCGCTTGAAGAGGGCATTGATCTCTTCGGGTGTCACATCCCGGTTTGTTTCGATGGTAAAGTCCGTCACGCTGCCATTCACGATAGGAACCCGGAAGGCCAAGCCGCGCACTTTTCCCTGCAGTTCCGGGATGGCTTCTACTGCTGCTACGTCTGCTCCCGTAGATGTCGGAATGATATTTATTGCTGCAGCTCTGGCCCGGCGTAGGTCTTTATAGGGGCCATCAACCAGCTTCTGCGTTGAGGTATAAGCATGGATCGTCGTAAAGAAGCATCTCTTGATGCCGATATGATCCTGCACCACTTTCAGGACCGGCGCCACGCAGTTCGTCGTGCAGGAGCCGTTGGAGACAATTTTTTGCACTTTGCGGTCATACAAGTGTTCGTTCACGCCCATAATGAGCGTCGCGGTATTCGCCGGGCAGACTTTCTCGGCTTCGCATTTGCAGGGAGCGGAGATGATAACCCGCTTGGCTCCGGCATCGAGATGCGCTGCTGCTTTCACGGGATCGGTAAAGAAGCCGGTGCTTTCCACGACGACATCAATCTTCAGCTTTTTCCAGGGTAGTTTAGCGGGATCTTTTTCTGCGAGGACTTGGATCTTGTTTCTGCCGACGACCAGCTGGCTGTCGGTATAGCCTATTTTTTCAGGCAGCAGGCCGTGCACGGAATCATACTTGAGAAGATGGGCGAGGGTCTTATTGTCCGTTAAGTCATTTACTGCCACAATATTCAGCTTCCGGTCTTTATAGCCGGCACGAAAGACCATCCGGCCGATGCGGCCGAAACCATTGATGGCGACGTTGATGACCATGGGAAACCTCTTGTAATGATATGAAGAAAAAGCAGGTTTATATATATTTTTATGGTTTTCGCGTTACGCTCATAAAGATATTTAAATGATTCTTCCCTTTGGTGTTCTCATGGAACCCACCCCCATCCCTTCCACCGAGAACTTCCATTTCAAGCCCGCTTTTATCGAACGCTATTCCCAGCTGACGGATTGGGAAACGTTCAAAAAATATTCCCTCTCTTTCCTGCGGCGGAGCATTAGAGTCAATACGCTGCTTGCCAGCGTCAGCGAAGTAAAGAAAAGCCTTACCAAAAAAGGCTGGCAGCTGCAGCAGATCCCTTGGTGCAAAGAAGGCTTCTGGATAGAGAATCCGGAACGGCGCGATGTGGGCAATCTGCTGGAGTTCCATCTCGGAAAGGTCTACGTGCAGGAAGCGGCTTCGATGATCCCGCCGCTCATCCTGAAACCGAAGCCCGGCGAGCTGGTTTTAGACATGGCCGCTTCTCCCGGCAGCAAGACCACGCAGCTGGCCGCCTTGATGAAAGACGAAGGCCTGATCATTGCCAATGATTATACGGGCAAGCGCTTACCCCCCCTGGGACTGAATCTGCAGCGGAGCGGAGTGACGAATACGCTTGTTACCTTGATGTACGGGCAGCAGTTCGAAAGCTTTTCTTTTGACAGGATCCTGCTGGATGCGCCCTGCTCCGGAACGGGAACGATCCGTAAGAGCCTGAAGACCATCCTGATGTGGAATCCATCCATGGTCACGAAAATAGCCCGCCAGCAACAGCAGCTTATTGAAGCAGCATTTGCGAACCTGAAGCCCGGCGGCATTTTGGTGTATTCTACCTGTTCTTTGGAGCCGGAAGAGGATGAGGGTATTGTTGATTATCTGCTTAGAAATCATCCGGAAGCAAAAGTGCTGTCGGCCAAGTTGCCGGGGCTGAAAAGCTCGCCGCCCGTGCTGGAGTTTGGCGGCGTTCGGTATGATGAGCAAGTTCGCCATACGCTGCGCATCTGGCCGCAGGACAATGACACGGAAGGGTTCTTCATTGCCAAGATAAAGAAAAGCAAATAGTGACCACGAAACTCCCCCGCTTTTGCTAAAAGCATATATAATAGCAAAGCCTCTTTCTCTCTATGCCCCCAAAAGAGGAAATGAGCGTCTATCCCGGAAAAACGGAGATCGCCCAGCTGCAGCCCCGCAAGGAAGTGAGCTTCTGGCTGGATGGCTATGATGACATTTTTTCTGATTTTGATCCCCGGCCGTATAACCTGAAAGGCTTTTCTGTCGACTTCCTTGACGAAACCCAGCGGGCTTTGCGGGAAATGCCTCCGGAACCGTTTGTGTTCCGCCTGCTCATCCCTTCCGATAAGCGCCGGCCGCTTGAAGAAGCCATTATCAGGAAACGCTTGCGTGACCATGCCAAGAAACATCATGCTCTGCTCAAGAAAAAGCAGAAGAAGATCAAGCAGAAAGGCATCAGTGTTTCTGCCTTGGGCATGGTGCTCATCGGCTTAGCGACTTTTGTGGCATATCACAGTGATGGGGGCGCTAAGCTCTTGTTCTCGATCTTACAAGTGCTGCTGGAGCCAGCCGGCTGGTTCAGCATCTTCTTTGGGTTGGAAACCCTTTTCCGCGATCGGCCGGAGCAGAAGCCGGACTATGATTTCTATCATAAACTGACGAAAGCGGATCTGAAGTTTGAGTCGTATTGAGAAGGGGGCTGTCCAGAGTCGATTTCTTTGTTTCAACAAAGAGCATAAGAATATATTTTCACTTCTTCAGCTTCAGCCCCGGAATCTTCTTGCTTTCGATAAGCGTCAGGTAGAGCAGCGTATAGTAAATCTGGTTGATTAAGGTGCTGAAGATGTGCAGCGTAATTGCCAAGAGGACGAACAAGATAATGCCGGTGAAAAGGCCAAAAGCCATTCCAAAGAGGACAGAAATGCCCAAGCTGAGGAAAGAGACCAAGGATGTAAGCGGCCGAATGCCGACTTCAAACGTAGCAATTTCCGGGATTCTTTTGATAGCTTCCTGCAGCTGCTTCACCGACTGCGTAAAATTTCTTTCCGTGACGATCATGGCCGGAAGAACCAGTTTGCCGGCGATGCCTGTTACGGTCTCAATCAGCCAGGCTAAGCCACTCGCCGCATAGCCCAGGCCGGCACCCATCTCTCTCCGTTTTCCACGAAGCATGGCTACCAGCAGGCTGATGAGCAGCATGACGAACGCAAAGAGCAGGATATCTCCGATATTCTGCACGGCCCGTTTCAGGCCGGAAAAAAGAGTGGTGTCTTTTCCCTGCGCAACTTCATGCACCATCCAGGCTTGCGCCGCGCCCAGAAAGGTCGTCCAGAGATGCATGAAAAAGAGAAAAATGATGATATTGGCATAGAATGCTATGGCAACGGTAGGATCGCCGATTGACAGGACCAAGAAGAAAAGAACGCAGAAAATGATGGACGTAAAAACCAGCAGTATGGGCACCGCAAGGAGGGACTTATCTCTGCGGATGAACGACAAGCTGGTCTTGAAGATTTCCCAGGCATTGCCAAGCTTGTGGACGAAGTCAGCCATGCTTTAGTAAAAATGGCTTTTGTTTATAAATGTTTTTTCCTTTGAAAAGAGAAATGAAAAATAAAAAAAAGAAGAAAAATAAAATTTTAATCAGCCTTGAAAGCAGAAAGCAGCTTGCAAGGACCCACCTGCAAATTCTTGGGTGACTATTTCGTTAAGTTCCATCCATCTTCCATCTATCAACGTGTGCGTTGCTCCTACCGCTAAAGTAACCTGCTCTCCATTCACGGTAAATTTTGCTGATTGCGGCGCATAGTCTTGAAGATTCGTTACTGTTACTTTGTAGTTCTTTCCCTTAACGCTATAACTGATGGTCTCACCAAGCCCTAGTTGTGCACAGTGACTTCTCCAACCACTACAGCTATTAAGAGACAATGTTTGTTGAAGCCTCGTTGCCTCTCCCGCCACCGCTTCTTCTGACGAAGGCCTGAAATTTAGGACTAACACTACCACAGCCACAACGGCAACCAGCACGACGATTGCCAGATAAGGCATATTGCTTTTTTCTGCCATGATAAACACCTCTTTTCTCTGTTTTTTCCCTGTTTTAATGAACTGATGAACGTGAAGAACTTCAGTTCCGTTGAGAGAGTATTTTTTTCGTCTTAATAAGCCTTTTGTATTTTCGCCCCCCCCCAGTAAATAACAAAACTATTGCTTATCATTCCGCCCCTACTGCGCAATCTTTTTATGCAGATGATGGCTCTTCTCATCCATGGAAGCTTATCTCCCCCCAACAGAAAAGAGATCTGTTGTGGAACGCTGGGAAGAACTCCAGCCATTACTGCCAGGAACACTGGATTCAGAACAAGCCTGGCGGCGCCTCGCAGGAACCCATTTTCAGAATGTCTATGCCGGGCGTGCGTACGAGGTGGAAGTATGTCCAGCTTCTTTCAGGCTCTCGCAGCCGGAATTGGGCGTCCGTTTTTACGGCGAAGAACCGGGCGCCGGCCTGGAAGCTGTCCTTGGCGTTGCCATCACTTTACAGCCGCCGAAAACAAGAATAACCGGGCTGCTCTACTTCACTGCCCAGAACACGCTGATCCGGTATGTGCTGGAAACAGAGGGCATCGATATGGAAGCTCCGGGTGTGCAGCATATCATTGCAGAAGAAAACGCTGCGCCGCTTCGTCCGGAAAAAGTTCCGGAGCTGCTGCGGCCATGAGAATTATTTGGGATTGAAAATAATCAGATAACAGTAGCGCCATTAAACAAGTGTGATTCTCGTTAGAGTCCTTTGTCTTTCAATCATCTCACTTCTCCGAAAACTACAATGAACAAAATTTCCTTAGGCAATGCGAAGAGCTAAGTTTGGGAAATATTTCTTACACTCCTGCGCGAGAAGTCTTCGATGGCAATGCTCTGGGGAGCTTTCAATACACAGAATGGTGATCACGGAATCAAGACCTCTTTTTGCAAGATTTTGAACATTCATTTCTACTTTGGGGTCTCTGAGGTATACCACGTAGCGCTGCTCAAATTGTTCCCAGGACAACCCTCGTTTATAATAAGCTCCCACTAATTTTGCTGGTGGGGCAAGAATATGGAGCCACTCATCATAACTATCGGGGGTTATCTCGGGATGCGGGGTAACCCCATCATTTAAAGTATGCTTTGACATGATGGAAATTCTGGTGCCATCTGATTTTTCTTTAGGCAGTAAGATTGATTTTGTTTGAAGCATGAAGGGGATACAGCTCTCAGTCTATTTACCTTTCTTTCACTTCCTCTTTCTCCACATCCACCATCGTCGACGGCCGGCCGTTCTTCTCGCCTTCGTCAATGGCAAAATCTATCCCTCGGGCCATCTCCGAATCCAGTGCCGAAAGTGTCGTCAGAAAAGGCTCTCCTGCCTTGTTGACAGACGTCGTAACAATCGGCCGATCAAGCAGTTCCACCATCTTTCCAAACCAATGGTTCGGATAGCGCACGCCGAGCGTTTCTTTTCCGGCAACAACTTCTTTGACGACAGCTTTTTTTTTGTCTTTCAGTCGCAGAATCAGCGTATAAGGCCCCGGCAATTCTTGCAGCCATTTTTCCGTTTTTGGTGTAACTTCGCAATGCTTCCTGATCCAGGCAATCGATGGCACCCAGACTGAAAACGGATTTATCTGCCGCTCTTTCAGCTCTCGAAGCTTCCGTACTGCCGCACTGTTCGTGGCATCGCAGCCGAGGCCATAAATCGTATCCGTCGGATGGATGAAGAGGGCGCCGTCTTTAATCCGTTGGATGATTTCTTCGGTGTGGGATTCAACATCGGCTCGAGTGAACGTGTCCATGAAAGCAGCGGAGCTGGGGGACGTTTATATGCTTTTTGTCACGTTATCTTCCCTGGCTATTATGCGACGTGGGCAATTCTTTCTGCCCCTTGGTGGATATACTCATTGGGCAATTCTTCTTCAGGAATCTGCTGCCCATACCAAGAGTTATACTCATACTTCTGCAGCAAATACAGGATGCGTTCGGTTATGTTCATCATTACTTATCACCTCTTTTTTTTTCCTAGAAGCTGCCACGAAACTGGTAATCAAATATGTCTTCTTTGTAAAGCGTCCGTAAAGTCAATTCTCTGATTTGTTCTTCAAACAATCGCTGTATGGTTCTTGGGGTTAGATCAATCATGGTGGCACCTCCGTTTTAATGAACATTGACGAAGAGGGGGTATAAGAACTCTACCCGCAGCTGTCCAGTGTGTCCAGTGGCGGTTCCGAAATGGCTGTAATGGAGAAATTTTCTGGTTTTAGGCGGTAAAAGCACTGGACAGCTAAGACAGTCCAGTGGTGGCTTTCCTGTTTTTTCTTCGTACGTACTTAAGTCTGCCCGCAGGCCGCTCGCTCGGTCTGTTCTGGCGTGTAGTCTCGTCCAAAGCTTGCAGTTTTCTCGCAGGAACAGAACAATGTGTTTCTTTTGAACAATGAAAATTCCGAGCTCGCCTCTTGGCCAAGCGGGCAGACTTTACTTAACACATACTTCTCTTCTTTTTGATTGTAGCCATCCCTTCCACTTTTCAGTGAAAAAGAATGCTTAAATACCGCAATGCCTTTTCTTCTTTTAGAAATCCACGAGGATTTTCAACCATAGCTCCCCTCACCAAACACGATAGGTACGTGGACCAGCTGTGCGGTATTCTTGAATCTCGGTATCCGCTTGTTCTGCGCAATATTCCTCTCTATTCCAAGAAAAAGCGCCGCGTCGCAGAAATTGATGTCTTAGCGGTGAAAGGCAAGTACTGTGATGTGTACGAAGTAAAATGCAGCCATCGGCTGAGCAAAGCGCGGAAACAGCTCACCAAGATCAGAAAGGTTTTGGCAGTGCAATCCGTTCCCGGCTTTCAGACGCCCCAGCTTCGGCATACGTTCTTCTATTGTGGAGATTCAAAAAGATTATTTCGCATAGAAAACCAGAACCAGCTAGGATTTAAGATCACCTAAGCAACCAGGGCCCCATTCACCACGCCATGCTGCCCCGGCCTGCTGGTTACGCGGGCTTTTCCCAGCTTGGTTTCGACGACTGCTCCTTTTGTGATGATATTTCGTCGCACCAGATGGGGGTTAGCAGGATTGCCCACGACGTTAAGAATGTCCATCTTTGTGACTTTTCCTTTTGCATCGGCAACCGAAATCTGCTTGGCTTCTAACAAGATGTACTTCCGGCTTCCTCCTCGAACTCTACGTGTTTTTTGCTTCTCGGCAGCTTCCAGCTTGGTCTGAGCGGGAAAGCCTGCCAGCTCATGCCGCTTTTTTGTCCGGAAAGGATGATATCGTCCGCCAGATGCTTTCCTTCGAGGGCGCTCTTGTGATCGTGCCATAGTGCTTAAGACTTAGGGTTCGTTTTTAAATGTTTTGTTACTTTTTTCTCGGCGGTCAGAATTCTCCCCCGGAGCTCTTCGTGCCCCTGCCAGTCTAAAGCATGCTCCAGCACTTCAGCAATGGTCGTAACCGGAATGATGGTCACTTTGGCCTTTTTTTCCGGCTCAATGACGATGTCCTGTAGGTTGACTTTTGGTACGATAATTGT
>CAZOPZ010000045.1:0-9163 GCA_964582035.1 uncultured Methanosarcinales archaeon
GGGAAATTTACTATTGCTGTGGGAAATTTTGGGGAACATCAGCTTTCGGCAACCTATCCGGGAGGCTACGCTTCCGAACCCGTTTTTTTTACTCTCTCTGCATCACAGCCCATACTCCAAATTGACCTTTTTCTGATGAAAACCTCGGGCATCTGTACTCCCGGCCAGCCCGATGCCCGAAAAAAAGTTGATGGTTTCTCTCTTTCGCCCCTTCCGGGAGAAAAAGCCGTGCAATTGCACTGGCAGAAGCCCTGCCCGGAAGTCGTGAGCTACGAGATTACCCGCCAGAAGCAGGGTGAGACAACTGTAAAAACTTTGCCGGCAGCTTCGGCGACCCAGACGACCGTTATCGATGCTGATCCGCAGCTTGAATGGGGAGCAACGTATACCTACACCTTCAAAGCAGTATATGCTTCCGGACAGGATTCCGAAGAAGCCGCCACAGCGTCCATTATGCTTGGCAAAGAAGCCTGCGCCGGAAAGTTTGACGAAACTGTTGGCTGGAAAACATTTTGCTTGCCGGAAGACCGTCACCAAATATATAGCTGTGATGCGAACAATGAGCTTTCCCCCATTCAAGCGTGCGTTGGCGACACTTTCTATTGTGCTCCTCTCTCTGGACAGGAAGCGACGTGCAAGGATGCGGGTGTTTGCAGCATCGGCACGGACCCTTTCGGTTTGTATGCGGAACGGGCCGCTTGCTATGGCACGGAAATGGCTTCAGGCGGAGCAGCAGCTAATTTCTGTACGTATGATTCCACGAATTCAGCAGTTAATGCCTGAAAGAGCTGTGCAACCATCAGCAGCTGCTTTGACTATCAGAGCCAAGATGCCTGCGTAACCAACAGCTGTCTGACAGCCTCTTGCCAGTGGGTCGATGGCGCGGAAAATGCGCAGCTCATCGACTACAGCCCGCTGCTGCGCCATCTGGAGCTGCCGCAATTTGTTACACCAGAAACTGGTTCTGGCTATTGCACGGAAGCCGATTACCAGCAAGATGACTTCTGCTCGCTGTGCAGTAATACGGCTCCGATTTTTGAGAACTTCTTCTGCACGGCTGATGTGTGTTCGAGTTTGGGAAGATGCTTTTCCTCGACGTCAGAAGAGCCTCCTCAAGAGCCCTTAAGCTCCTGCGCTTCCTGCGGCGAAACGCCATCCCGTGATGCCAACTGCTATACGTACTTGACGGAAGATGAATGTGCGGGTGGCCAAGATATGCAAAGAGCCAGCGGCCCCGAACTTCTCTTCTCAGACGACCAATGCGGCTGGCAGCGCTGTGCCTGGGTAAGCGATGTTGCAGCAGGAGAGTACTGTGTCAAAGATGGCGATGCCAATACCCAAGACGATTGTGCAGCAGTTTCTTCGGGAGAACGCCAACTCTGCCGAACTGATATCACTCCTCCTGTAACTGCCGTATTGCCGGAGGGCTTCAAAGTTATTTCCCTGAATGCTTCTGCCCTGATGTTCAGAGCCACAGACAATAATGGCGCCAAGAGCTTGTGGTATTGCTTAACCCCACCTGGCCAAGATCTGTGCACAGAATTTGGGCTGCTTCCCGATGGCGATTTCACGGAAGTGCGCTATCCGGGGACTCGAGCCAGCGAAGAAGTTTCCGTTTCTTTCCAAACGCATCCTTTGCTCGAGGAACAAGCTCCTGATGGTGAGACCTTTATCCTGAAATTTTATTCTGTCGACAAATACGCAAATCAGGAGGAAGTCCGGGAAACGCCCGTGTACGTCGATGTCGTTCCGCCACAGTTTGAGATTGCTGCCCATACGGAAGTTGCTGCCGGCAAAGCATCGGTGACTTTCTTCCTCGACGGAACAAATGAGCCCATGAGCTGTACGTTTGCCTTGCAGCAGGAATTGCCTTTAGGCGGCATGCAGAGCCATACCGTGGAGCGTGGCCAGCCGTTGGAAGCAAGGTTCTCCGATTTGAGCGGCTTGCTCTATCAGGCCACGGTACAATGCACGGATGCGGCGGGAAATCGTGCTGAAAAAACCAAGCTGGTTCCTCTCGATACGGAAGAGCACATCACCGTTCAGAGTCCGGTTGGCACTATCAAAACCAAAAATGCTGTCTTTTCCGTTGCTACCACCGTTGCCGCATCTTGCGAGCTGTATGTTTTTGATGCTGGTGCGTTTACAAAAGTAACCGATTTCCAGACGGATGCCGCAGGACTGCAGCACAGCACTGCGCGTATTGACTTCAGCAGCCGCTATCCCGAAGCGTATCAGGAAGTTGCCGATTACCGCGTGTCTTGCATTGATGCCCTTACGAACGAGCGGTATGAAGAGCTGTTCTTTTTTGCTATCGACATGACTCCCGCGGCGGCCCAGATAGTCTTGCAAGGAGATGGCCGAACGGTCCGCCCGCAGGGTGATAACTGGCAGGTCTCTTTCAGAAACGAAACTCGGGTGGGCTTTGAATGCCTGACGGAACAAGAAGGCTTTGATTGTGCGACTTATTTCTATTGCCTGGCGGAACTTGGCGAGAGCTGCCGGGATATTCCTCTGCAGGAATATACAGAGATTACGGCCTCGGTGCGGCTCAGCGAATCCGCGAGCATCTGCTCTTATGCGATCGATGCCGGCAATAATCAGCCGTATGGAGTCCGCTGCGGCAACGTGCTTTTGGACAGCTACGGCTTAACGCTGCGCCATCCGCCGCAGCATTTCTATCGGGGAGAATCATGGGGGGTTAGCGCGGAACGAAATTTCACCGTGCAGTTTTTCACCAAAGTGCCGACGCAGGAATGCCGCTTTGATTTCATCTCGGGTTTTTCTTATGATGCGGTGCCACGGTTCAAGGTCTTGACGCCGGATCCGGCCACGGGCGATTATAGTGTCAGGAATTTTCCGCAAGGTGTAGGAGCTTCAGCCTATCCTGCAGCGGGCGGTGTGAAAGAAGTGTATGTCCGCTGTACCGATGCTGCTGGCGTTCTTGGCCCGGAAAAGAAAGTCAATCTGGAATATGATCCCACCGCTCCCCGCATTGTGCAGGCTCGGGCTGATCCTGCTCTGATCATTGAGGGCATTGCGACCAATCTGCTGGTCGACACTGATGACCAAACGCTTTGCCGCTATGATGATGCAGGTGCTGCGGTGTATGAGGATATGAGATATGCTTTTCCCGGAGAAGAGTCAAAAGTGCTCCGCGAGCAGCATGATGACTTGTATACGATAACCATGACCGGGCTGCAGGCCGATTATACCATTACCACGCAGTGCCAAAATGGCGCTGAGAGCTTTTCGGACATTGAAAGCTTTGACTTCGCCGTCGATTATACGCAAGTCGGCAACATCATCCGCCTCTGGCCCAATGGGGATTATCTCACCCAACGAAATCTAACGGTCGAAGTGGAAACGTCCAAGAATGCCCGCTGCGAACTTTCGCTTAATGCTACTGTCCAGCCTATGATGGGTGCGGGCGGAAGGCTGCATACTTTCCCGTTAAGCAATCTTCTCGAGAAATCTTATTCCTTGCCCGTCCGTTGCCGCATGGCCGACCACGAAGTAGAGAACAGCGTCCACTTTACTATTGATCGCACTTCTCCCCAGATAACCTCCGTGGAGGACGGTAACTACAGCTGTGGCAGTTCGACGATTGCGGTGCGCGTGTACACCAATGAGAACAATCTCAGTGCCTACATATATGAAGTCTATGATGCTGGTTTAGTCGGTAGCGATAGGAATAGGACCAATAATCTGACAAGCTTCACTTCTCTTTCAACCGGTGGGAATCGCACGCCGCTGCTGAATGCCACGGTTGCTGCGCAGCTTCCCCTGGAGATTCCGACTGCAACGTTGCAGGAAAGCCGAAAATATCGGGTGAAAGTGGCCGCGCAAGATGCTGCCGGGAACTGGGGCTCTTTCAGTGAAAGTGATGGATTTACCATTGTCAATAGCACCTATGCAGCCTGCCTGGCGGCTGGGCTGCCGCAAGTCACCGTGCAGCTCAACGAGTCGGATTGCTCGCAGACGACAGTGGAGCTGCTCTGCTCGGATACTGTGGGCTGCCGCTCTTTTTCCTACGGGAAAAGCTCCTCATCGGCTTCTTGTGTTCCGCAGACGCCCTATACCGGCCAGAAGCTTTCTTTCGATGCCCCCGGATGGCTGTGTTATGCTCTTGACAGCAACACGGGAAATAACCAGACGGGCAGCAAACACCTTGCTTTTTCTGATGCCGATGGTGATAGTGTTCGCGACAGCTGTGATGCGTGTGCCGCAACGCCCGCGGGCAAAGTCATCAATGCAGAAGGCTGTGCCAGCGATCAAGTTACTCCACCAGAAGCCAAGAAAGACGCAGATGGCGATGGCTTGCCGGATGCCTGGGAGATACGGTATGATAAAGAAGGCTGTGCTCTCAACAGCACGGCAGTCGATTCTGATGGCGATGGTGTTCGTGATACGGCTGAAGATTATGATGCTGATGGCTCGAGCAATCTGGAAGAGTACACGCGAGGCACGGATCCCTGCCGCGCTGAAGCGGCTCGGGAAGATGAAGAGAGAAAAATTCCCGCAGGAAAGCCGGATGTGGTCGCTTGGGTTTTCTTCATTCTCGGCTGGCTGCTGTTTCTCGGCGGCATAGGCTACTTAATCTATTATTACCGCTTCTCGGCTGCAGGGAAGAAGGCTCCACTGAAAATCCTGCCCAAAGGTGTTTCCCTGGCTGAAGCTATACGCCCGGTGTTTCCCGAATGGCAGCAGAAGCTGGCGGCCTTACGCCGGGAACGGGAAAAGAGGAAGAAAGAGCGGGAACGGCGCGAGGTCTTTGAAGCATTTAGCAAAAGCTCGCCGGAGATTCCTCATGTCGAACCGCTCTTGCAGAAAAAAAATCCTGATGCCAGCCATCTCCAGAAGATTGCAGAAACCTATACGGCGCACAAAGAAGAGATCCAGCCGGGGCTGAAAGCGCAGGAAAAGAGCGTTTTTTCCAAGCTGGAAGATCTCGCTCGTAGCGCCAAGAAAAAAGCGCTTTCGGAGATCATTTCTCCGGCAGAAGCGGAGACCATATTCACCCGATTAAAAGACCTGGCGAAAAAGCGCAAAGGGAAATAAAAATCCCAACCACCACAAGTGGTGGGGATTTTTAATGTTTAATACCCCGCTATGCTGTGGGAAGAAAAGTTAACCCAATCGCCCCAAGGGGGCGGGGTATCAAACAAATGAATGGAGAGGGAGGCGTAAGAAAGAATGGAAGACCAATGCCCAAGAGGCCAGAACCTGAGCAGTAACCGGCGAGGCATGATTGTCAGCATGGTATTTGTGTACATTCTGGTGGGCATCACTTTTGCTCTGGTGCTGATTTTTGGCTATCGGGCCATCTCCGGCTTCCTGCAGAGCAGCGAAGAGGTGGCTTTCGTGCAGTTTAAGACGGATTTGGAGAATTCGATAAAGCGCCTTTCAACGGAATATGGCTCTGTTCGTATCGAGGAATATACGACACCATTAGGGTATGAAGAGATCTGTTTTGTGGATTTGGAATACGACAAAATCTCGCAAGAATTGGATAGCTTGTGTGCACGGGACCAATATGCCTGCGCGGTCTGGAAAGATGCAAAAGAAGCACAGGCGGCTTCCGGCGGAGATCTTTCTGCGGGCTACAAGAACGTCGATGAAAATGTGTTCCTGCAGCCCCTCGGCCCCGTTAAAATTAAGGTGTCTCCCATCAGCTTTGCGGATAAAGGCTTCCATTGCGAAACTATCGTTCAGGGAACCTTCACATTACGCCTGGAGGGGCTGGGTGACCGCACCAAAATTTCTCGGGTTTCATCGCCCAGGGAGCCCTAACCATGGAAAAGAAAGCCCAAGTTGAGATTACGTTCCACTGGATCTATGTGCTCATTGCTGGCGCGGTCATTTTGCTCTTTTTTATCGGCATCGTCGTCAAGCAAAAAGCTACGGCAGAAGAAAATTTGGCAACAGACGTCGTGCAGATTTTGGAATCGATTTTTACCGGAGCGGGAGTTTCTGAGCAGACCAAGAATTTTATTGACACCAGCAGCTTAGTAGATTATTCGTTATATTTCTCCTGTGCTGATGGCATAACCGAATATGGCATTCCCAGCTTGGCTTCGGTGCAAAATACGGTCGATACGATCTTTGCTCCATCTGCACTGCAGGCGCCCCAGCTGATTCTCTGGAGCCTGCCTTATCAGTTCCCTTTTAAAGTGATGAATTTCCTGCTGGTCACCGCTTCCAATATCAAGTATGTACTCGTCAGCGAAGGCGGCGGGTTTCAGGACGAGTTTCTCGACGCGGCCTTTGATGAAGAAGAGCGCTTGCGTATCGATGTCGAAGAAGCGTCACGGCTAACAGCCAATACTATTAACCCCGGAAAAGCGTTCCACGTCCGTTTTATTTTCTTGGATGGGCTCTCGCCCCAGCTGCCGGCCAGCGTCCAGGAGATGGATGATGATACAGTAAGTGCCGTAGTTTTTTCTTCTGGCGGAAGGGTAGAGACAGCCGAATACTATGAAAAAAAAGGGACAACCTTCCAGAAAATGGCCGGCAAAAGCCAAGTATCTCTGATCTCTTTAGGGGGCGAACGGGACGCTGCGAAATATGCAGCCATCTTTGCCGGCACTGCGGAGATGTACGACTGTACGATGCAGAAAGCCTGGCAGCGACTCTTGTACCTCGTCGATATTTATCAGGAAAAGCTTTCGTCGATCCAAGAGTATTATGATGATCTTTATGCTTCGGAAACGCCTTTTCCAGAACGCGACTGCCGCCGCTTTTATCAAGAAGGGGGCGTCGAGAAGAATTTTGTGACACTGTTAGACAATTTTCAACGTCAGTTGGACAGTTGCCGGGCGCTTTCTCTGAACTGCGCGTCGCTGCAACAAACAGCTGCCGCGCTAGAAGCTACTAATGATCAAGCAGCAGGCGAATGCCTTGCTCTCTACTGACCATGGCCGCAACCAAAAATCTTTCTTTTGTACCGCAGAAAAAAGCCCAGATCCACATGACGGAGACGATTGCGGTCCTTTTCATCTTCTTTATCTTGATCCTCTTTGGGCTGATCTTTTATGCTCAGTTCCAGAAAAGCGCTTTCAAGGAAAAAGCAGAAGAGCTCTTGCAAAAGCGGGCCACCGAAACGATGCTGAAAGTGCTGTTCTTGCCGGAATTAGCCTGCAGCGAACGCTCGCTGTCGGAGGACAATTGTTTCGATCTGGCGAAAGTGCAAGCGGTCGCTGATGGAAAATTGCTGGAAGGCGGCACGGGCGTTGCTCCGGAAATCGACCAGGAAAAGAAAGATTATTATTTTAGCATTTTCTCTTATGCGACGATAAAAGTGCAGCAGCAGCCCATTTCCGGACAGGGCGAACCAATAGAGTACCTTCTCTACGACCACCCTAAGCCAGAATCAGGATTTACCAAGAGCGAGCCGACATTTTTTATCATTGCTCTGAAAGAAGCGCCAGACATGTATCATTTTGCCTCTCTCGATGTAACGGTGTATTCCTAGCTGCTGACACCAATACCCCCAAACAGAACAGCCAGAAACCATGAAAAACAAAAAAGCGCAGATGGAAATTATCGGACTGGTCGTCATTGTCATCCTTATCAGTCTCGGCATGCTGTTCTTGGTGCAGTTTTCCCTGAAAGAAAAGCCGGATGAAAAAGCGTTTACCCGGAAAGGGCTGGCTTTCAGCACCCTGAGCACTCTGCTGAAAACGACGGTGGATTGTGAGCAGGAAGGAAAGCGACTGGAATTACGGGAAGTTTTGGCGGATTGCGCAATTAATGGAATTCCTGGTTCTTTCTCTTTAGAAAGCTGCAATACTCAAGAAAGCTGTGCATTTTTTCAGGGAACGGTAGGCGAACTTCTTCGTCAAACCCTGGGTGCCTGGGGAAAACGCTATGAATTGCAGGCCTTTCGGATACAGCTTCAGCGGGCGAAGGAACCTTTATTTGAGCCTATAACGGGAGAAGCCGGCGGCTGTGAGGATCGGGAACGCGACTCTTCCGGCTTATTCCCGCAGCCGACGGCATCAGTGGGGATAATTGAGAGTTCGCTCTCTGTGTGTGAATAATTATCTCGGAGAAAAAAGCTCCACTTCAATCTCTAATTGGTCCGCCGTCGGGTATTCTTTGACGATGGCGGGAATGACGCCGAGAGTTTGCAATCCTTTTTTGTGCTTGCGGACGAGTTTTGCGGCGAGCAACAGGCGGGGCTTCTTTTTATCCAAAAAGATTTCTTTATCGTGCAGATGCAATTTTTCTTGGGCAGTTTTTTTTACTGTTTCTAGAGTGTGGCATAATTTTGCCGTATCTGCCGACGCTATTTTCTCCCGATAGCCAAAGCCGGGCACTAATTCCGGCAGGTAAAGTGCTCCTCGCATGAGCAGGCCTTCTTTGCTGACGATATCAAATGGCTGCTTCACTCCCTGTGCTTCCCGCTTCAGCCGATTAGCCAGCTGCACGGCATCTTTCAATTTTGCCGTGCAGAGATGCACTTTAAATTGCGGATATTTCTCTCGAACGCCTTCGAGGAGGCGCAAGCCAGCTTCTAGCGATCCTTTTACCGCATAGCTGAGGGAATTTTTTGGGACATAGCCCATTTTCAGCAGCTGTGACTGTCCATTGTCAGCAACTTCCAGCTCATTCAGCACCAGAAAATCAACTTTATCGTAAATATAGGTTATAACATCTTTTATTTTTTCCTCTTTATCCGGAAGAAGGGGCAGCTCTATACCAATATCCCATGAGAAAGAACGGGCGATTTCCAGTTTTGGCCAAAAGGCCCCGGAATCAAGATCAAGATGGAAGCGAATTTCATCCAGCCCGGCAGCAGCGAGCAGCTGGAGCTTTTCTTTAGTTACTAGATTGAGAGAGGTGTAGAGATGCGCATGGAACTTTTTGCCGTACTTTTTCTTCAATTTTTTGATGTATTTTGCCGTTCTTTCAACGGTAACTAAGGGATCACCTCCCGTAATGCCCGTGCCTTTGGCGCTCATCGCCTCCGCTTCTTTTAAAACGTCTTCTTGCTGCTCTACCTGCCGTTCGTTAGCAAAAGTGACATCTTTTCCGAATTTTTGGTCAGAAACCGGGCAGAAATAGCAGCGCCGCGGGCATAAGCCGGTCACGAACAAGACCAGCTTTTCTCCCCGGATGCAATACTGGCAGCCCGCAGGGAGTTCTGAGATGTTATAGG
>CAZOPZ010000046.1:0-9138 GCA_964582035.1 uncultured Methanosarcinales archaeon
GTCAGGGTTTTGGCGAGAGTCGTTCCGAATTGGAGCGAGAGAGAAGCGTTCTCCATATTGTCGGCGTCGAGAACGAAGAGGGAACGGTTCGTGCCCTCCGGCACCGCGGAGACCGGCAGCAGCCCGCCGCTCTGCAATACCGGAATCGCGCCGCTTCCCGTGCCGACGTCCCGCCGGTCGAGCGTGTCGGCGTTCAGAGCGAAGGGAACGGAGAGGAGCGGTGTGCGGTCGACGGTCGCGCTCGCCGTGTTCACATCCAGGAGTTCGTAGGAGGTCGCTGCTGCGGCGGACGCCTTCACTTCCACTTGGAGGAACAGGCTCTGGAGTTCCGCCGGCGTGAAGGAGGAGAGCGCGGGCAGCGCCGTGCTGGAGCCAAGCTCCACCGAGAAGTACCCGTTGCTGTCCGGGGTCACGGTGTGCGTCTCCTGCCAGGAGGCGTACGCGGCGCTGCCCGTGTTGATCGCGCCCGTCGCAGTCGTGTCGCCGGAAACGGAATCCGCGCTCTTCCACCAGCTGAAGCGGATCGTATGTGCTGCGGTGACGGGGACCCCGCTGCTGTCGAGCAGATGGCCGTTGTAGACGGTCGAGAGCGGCACGGTCGTCCCCGCGTTCGCGCGCGGCGCATGGAATGGAAGGAGGGCTGCGAGGAGCAGGAAAACGAACAGCCCCTTGAGGCGCGCGACCCACTTCGCCGCCACTCCGGCCTGCGCCAGAAGAGAGAGGAAGCCCGTGATGCCCCCAACCGTCATCAGTAGCAAGAGAACGAAGACGGAGGGTGGCGGTTGCAGCGGCACATCCGTCGGAAAGAATTTTCTTGCGGAAGAAGAGGCACCTCCGGACGACAAGGAAGAGAACGAAGAAGACGATACGGACAATGAGAGTACTGATGAAGAAGCAGAAAATCATCCGCCCATCATAACGTCCGTACCCCTCACCACCGCCCGGGAAGACAAACTCTATACCTATCAGGTCATTGCGGAAGATCCCGATAATGATCTTTTACGCTACTCTCTGATTACCGCCCCCCGTGGCATGGTCATGACCGCTTCCGGCCTGATCCGCTGGACCCCGCAGCAGGAAGGCATGGAAATCGTACGCATCCAGGTGAGCGACGGCCAACTCAGCGCTTTCCAGACATATACTCTTACTGTCACTAAGGTTGCAGAGAAGCTGGCCATCATTTCTGCCCGGCTGCTTCCCGATGAATTTGTGCGGGCGGGCAGCGAAATGGTGGTCACGGTAACCGTCGAAAACCGGGGCACGGAAGCGCTGGAAGACGTCCGCCTGCGGGCGTTTATTCCCGATATCGGGGTTATTAGCGGCAGTGCTCAGGTCGATCGGCTGCTTCCCGGCGAGCGGGTCCAGCAGTACCTCTCCCTCTGGCTCCCTGCTTCCGTTCATCCCGGGGTCTTTATGGTCAAGATCACTGCCGAAAGCCAGAGCGATAGGGAAGCCGTCTATAGGCAAATGACCATTGTCAGATAGAAAAGCACGGTTGTTACTTTAAAATACTCAATGTTTCGAAACATTTATATAGAACCCCCAATTTTAATGGATAAAAGAAGCAATTATGCTCAAAACAATAAAAAGTATGGAGGAAGATAAAAAATGAGAAAACTTCTGAGCCTTGTGGCTTTAGTCGTACTGAGTTTGCTGACGGTCTCTTTAGTGAGCGCCGCAAGCTTGGCCCCTGAACTTGACGTGACTCGCGTTGAAATCAATGACGACGATGTTGAGTTCTGGACCCCTGACGCTGTTCAGGAACTTGATTGGTCTCCGGATGGCAATAGTGATCCTGAATTTGATTGGTCTCCGGATGACAGTGATACGATGGAGTTAGTTGTCGGTGCTCTTGCCGTTGAAGAAGGCGAGACCTTAGAGATTGAAGTGACGTTGGAAGCGAACGCCGATGTTCGCGATGTGCAAGTGGAAGCGGATATCCGCGGCTACGAGTACAGTGATTATGACGATTTGAGCGATGAAACGCATGTCTTCGACATGCATGGAACCGCTACTGCGCCCAGCACCAAATCCGTGCGCCTGTCTATCGACTTGCCGCGGGAATTGGACAATGACCGCTACTTGCTGCGCTTGCGGGTGACGGACAAGGATCGGGCAGACTTGACGTACTATGTGGTATTGCAAGTTGAGCCGGTCCGCCATGGGGTTGACCTCGTGGACGTGTCCCTGTCTCCAGGCAGTGTCGTAAGAGCTGGCCACAGCGTGCTGGCGAGTGTCCTCGTCGAGAATTTCGGCGATAGGGAAGAGGAAGATGTGAAAGTGACCGTGAGCATCCCCGCTCTGGGTGTCAGCGCTACGGAATACGTAGATGTTGATGCGGATGAGCGCGAAGATGTTGCTGAACTGATGCTGCCCATTCCGGCTGCGGCTGAAGCGGGACAGTATGAAGTTCAGGTGATGGTGCGCTACGATGATTTGCGGGAAACGATGACAAAGAAGTTCATCCTGCAGGTCATTGCGGACGACTATCTGTCCCGGGAGAATTTCCCCACGGACGACCAGCTGGTCTTAGCGGTTGGCCCTGAAATGCAGAGTGTTGCTGCCGGCCAAATGGCTACATACGGCATTGCCTTGACCAATGCGGGAAGCCGCTCCAAGGCGTATGTGCTGCAAGTAGCAACCGGCGACTGGGCTACTGCCAAGCTCTCTGACACGTTAGTTGTCTTGGAGCCCGGCGCGAGCAAAGTCGTCTATGCCGACGTAACGGCTGCTATGACCGCAGTTGCAGGCGAGCACACTGCTTCCCTGACCATCTCCTCAGGAGATTCCGTCTTGGAAACGGTTGGCTTGAAGGCAAATGTCCAAGCAGCTGCTCCTGCTCCGGCAGGCAGTGACGTCAGCCTGAGAAACGGATTAGAAATAGCCTTGATCGTACTGGTAGTGTTACTGGTTGTGATTGGCTTGATAATCGGCTTCTCCCGGCTGCGGAAAGACGACGGGGAAGAGCAGAAGACGTACTACTAAATGTAGTACGTTTTTATCTTCCTCCTAAAAGCCGGGGTTTTCCGTCTTAGGCGGAAAACTCCGAGCTCTTTTTCTTTTTGGAAATTATTTTTACTTGTTGACAGTTTCCCGAAGTGAATAACTGTTTCAATCGTTTGTTTTTCTAGAATTATTTTCTGCCAACGATAAATTCAAGGCTTTTTCCATCTTTTTTAATTTTTGGCCGAATGGTAAATTGTTCTGCATCAGATTCTAAAGAGAATTGGGGGAGTGCAAATCTTTCCTGAAATTCAGAAGCAGTTCTCCGCAGATTAGATACTGTTACTTCTTCCGTTGTTTTTCCTGTTGCTTCACCGTTCGCCAGAAGGTCTTTATTCAACTCCGAATAAGAAAAACAGGCATCTGCTTTCTGGAATGCTTCTGCTTCACTGCTGGCAATGACCACATATGAATCCCGCAGATCATCATCTCCATCAATGTGGCTTACTCTATACCGGTAGGAAACTTTCCATACTTTGTATGCAGCAGCCATAACTTTCTCCCCTTCAGCGTTTTTAAATATTTTCTGCAACAAGCCCCAGTTTAACAACGTTCTTAAAAGCATCGTGCTCAAAAAGTGCTATGAACATCACCATTATCGGTGCCGGCCCCATTGGCTGTTATGCAGGCTACCTCCTTGCGAAAAGTGGCCATGCAGTGCAGATATATGAAAATCATCCGCAGGTCGGCATGCCTATCCAATGCACCGGCTTGCTGACGTCAGACTTTGACCAGTTCCACCTACCGATGGATTCGTTTTTGGTGAATACGTTCTCGCGGGTTGAAGTCTTCTCTTCCCGGCAGAAGATCGCCGTCCACCAGAAAGAATATTTGGTCTGCCGCAGGCGCTTTGACAATTTCTTTGCGGACTTGGCACGGAAGGCGGGTGCAGAGATTTTCTGCAACCATGCCTTTGTGCGCAAAGAAGGCCTGGCTTTGATCATCAAAGATTCGAAAAATGGCGAGGAGAAATCAAGTACGCCAGACATTGTGTTGGCTGCCGACGGTCCTCTCTCCCCCATCGCCAAAGCCTACGGCTTTTACCATCCGCAGCGGGAGAATTATTTCGGCATTCAGGCGACGGTTTCTGGCACTTTCGATCCCACGGCTTTTCAGGCATACTTCGGTGTTTCAGTCTGCCCGGAGCTTTTTGCCTGGATCGTGCCAGAATCAGCGAACACCGCCCGCGTCGGCTTGGCGATGCGCAAGAACTCGCGGGAATATTTTGACCGCTTTATGCAGCAGCGTGGTTTCAAAGCGTCAGAAATGCAGGCCGGAACCATTCCTGTCTATCACCCCCAGCAGCGCCTCGTGCATGAAAACTGCTATCTGCTGGGGGATGCAGCGGGCTTTGTGAAAGCGACCACGTTAGGCGGCTTAGTGCCGGGATTGAAGCAGGCAGAAATTCTGGCAGACTGCCTGATAACCGGCAAGGACTATGAAAAAGCAATAAAGCCGCTTGCAAAACGGTTGAGATTACATTTAACGGTGCGGAGAATTTTTGACCAGTTTTCTGACAATGATTGGGATCGCTTCGTTTCCTATGTCGCTCAGCCCAAAGTGCAGCGGGTTTTTGAAAGATATACCCGAGATAACCCGGTTCCGCTGGTTACGTTATCGCTGCTGAAAGAGCCCAGATTTCTCTCTTTTGTCAAACATATCATCTAATCCGCAAACCGCGCCAACAGATGGGCATATTCCTTCGTCAGTCCCCCCAGCCGAAAGATGATGACCTCTTTCATCTTTTGCTCTCGAGCTATTGTTAAGTCTTTCTTCAGCTGGGCTAATGACAAGAGCGGCTCATCGCCCTGCACTCCCGTGGCGATCGTCCCGAAAGCCGGAATATATTTCTTTCCAAACATCTTCCGCCCTTGTTCCAGCTGGTGCCGTAAAGAATCTTCCGTGAAATGATGGAGCGAATGATACAGCATCTTTACCACGTACACATTTTTGTTCTGAAAGTGCAGCCCTAGCCATTCCAGCAGTTTTTCATGATTATCATTCCCCGGAGAATATTCTGCCAGATAGACCTCTCCATAATACGACGCGATAAATTCCCGGATGAGCTGCTTATTTGCCGCAAAATGCAGGAACTCCGTGCCAAATAAAGCCACCTTTTGGCTGGTCGGCAATTCCAGGTCGAGGAGCACGGGAACCACTTCTTTTTCCAGCTCTTTGAAGATGCGCTGTAAGGCTTTCTGCCGGGAGAACGGAGAGATCCAATACCCCTCTTTTTTCTTCAAGACCGGCCAATAGACGAGTTCCCCAATCTGCTTTTTATGGGGCTCGAGGGAGCGCTCTAGTTCGGAAAACTCTTTGACACTCGGGCAAGCCAGATAGAGTTTTGGTTTCCACGTAACAAAGCATAATTTAGCAAGATTCTCCGGCTGGGGAAACTCTTCGAAAAAGCTGATGCGCATGAGCGAAAGGAAACCAGCGCATAATTTAAATATATACCCCTATCGGAACCGTCCATGCCCACCTTCATCGCCTGCTTATCGACGGGAAAAGGCACCTGGTCGGAAGTTTCCCAGCTGCTCAAAGCGCAGCCATGGAGCAAAGTTTTTCTGATTACCAACGAGTTTGGGAAGCAGAACTTCACGGCGCGGCAGGAACATGTAGAGCTTCTGGTGGTGAATCCCGAGCAGGAAATCCCCCTATTAGTTCACGAATTAAAGCAGCTGCTGAAAGACAAAATTTCCGATTTTGAAGTGGCCGTCAATTTCGTTTCCGGCTCCGGCAAAGAGCATATGGCGGTGCTCGAGGCCGTTTTGGAGATGGGATTGAATTTTCGCTTAGTAACGGTAAAGAACAATCAAATGCAGATATTGGGGATGGAAAGATGAATGAATATTTCCGGGTGGGATCATTGGATATGGTTCTCGTTTTATGCTATTCTGAGATGTCTTTCTATATAAAGCTCCACTGTTTTTCGCGCATTAGGCTCTAGAGGCAATTCTTGTAAAGCAACCGTCGGCGGGACCCACCGATACTCTTCCGCTTCTTCATTTAAAGCAATTTCCCTGCGCTGAGCCACAACCACGTTATCAGTAAAAACCTGGTGGGTGTCACCGAGGTAATACCCGCTATTCTTGATTTGATCAAATGTACAGATGCTCTCTTCTATTTTGATTTCCAAGCCAGTTTCTTCTTTTACCTCTCGTAACAGAGCATCATTCAATCGTTCATTTCGTTTTACTTTTCCTCCTATGATGGAAAAACGGCCTCCCCATTTGTGGGTTTTTACCAGCAAAGTTTCCCTTTCCTGCCCCACTTTATATCGCTTCTGGCTATAATCAATGATGATCCCTCCGACGGCAATGATGGAACCAGGAAGAATGAGCTTTTGGAGCAGGCTATGAACGCTCTCTTCATCCTGCGGAATGAACGGAGGGGGATAGGACTGGTTTTCCAACACATATTGGACTAACTCTTTTGGCTTCCAGAAAGAATTTTGTGGGATATATGCGGGGAGGTCTTGCAAAGGCTGCATAAACAAGGTACGAGTATTGGTGAGCTGATCAATGGCTAATTCGTAAGAAGCGCTTTTTCCTAAGACCCCTTGCGGGTTGACATAATAGCTAAAGCCCGTTGTTCCTAACTCTGCCCGTTTCTGAAGATAAAGCAATTCCACTACTCGCGGATCTTTGCTTTCATCACTCGTCAAGTGCACGAAACCATCAGTCTCTCCTACTGGAGATAGAATTTTTGGTGCAATAACTTCAATATAGGAAGAAGTGAACAAGGCATGAACTTCCTGAAGGAGATCAAAATTCTTTCTTAAACTGCCATGCAGGATACATTTCATGCTTTTAACTCATAATCCCAAACCACTGATAGAGCAACCGGTCTACCGCTTTGACGATCCCGTATTCCGTTCCGCGTATCTTGATGCAGCTGCCTTGCAAAGAGATTTCTGGCTCCGGCCCTATCGCCAGTTCGATGGTCGGCCTTCCATTGGCCGTTGCACAGCTGATGATCGTCCGATTGTCGCACGCTTCGTTCTCTTCCGTGCAGGAGCCTACGGGAGTACGATCCATCCCTTGCACGATATTAAAGCTCAGTTCGGAAACGGCGAGGGTATAGTATTTATCTTGCACCGTGGGATCGATAGTAATGTAGACTTCATCGCCTTGATTAAACCGGTCATCGAGCGTCCCGCTTCGTTTGAGGTCTTCCAGTTCCCGCGGAGCGAAGTGCAGCGGCGCTTTGTACAGCGTCCCAAACTTGTTCATTTCCGTCCACCACAAGCCGTCCACTTTCACGAAGCTGTAGCCGTTATAGACATAGCCCTCATACTCTTCATCAAGCTCTCCTGCCAGATTCTGCTGATGCAAGTCATCGATGGAAACTATGGAAGCAGAAGTCAAGCTGTTATAGACGCGAAATCCCGCAAACAGCAGGACAAAAAGGCCGATGACCAGGCCGGCCAGGATCAGCAGGCTTTTTCCGTCATTCTTAGCGCTGAGTGTTTCGGCATCCTCTTCCGGAGGAAGAGCGGTGCCAATAGCAATGTCGGGGTTTTCTTTCTTTTCAGCTTTTTCTTCTGCCATGTTTTGCATAACCCCCTCTCGCTCTTTAAATAGATTATTGTGGCTGAGGCGCTAGACCATTTTTCTGCAGTTTCTCGAGATACAGGCGCACCGGCTGCAGGCACATCTCCCGGAAAGAATCTTCACCTTGGGCGGCAACATGGTCAGTGATGAGAAGATTCTTATGCCGCAGATCTTTCTGTGCAGCAGCGCTGCACATATCCAGAGCGATTCCCGAGAATTTTCCATTTTTCGCCTGCTGGAGCAAGGCTTTTTCATCGACCACTTCTGCCCGCGAGGTATTGATAAAGAAAGCCCCGTCTTTCATCTGCTGGAACGCTTGCTCATTAATCAGTTCTTTCGTATGCGTGTTGAGCGGCACGTGCACCGTCACGATGTCTGCTTCCCGAAGGAGGGTGGAGAACTCTTTCATCTCCACCTGGAGCTCTTGGAGCAGCACTTCGTCAATCGGAATAACATCGAAAGCAATCACCCGAGCGCCACAGCCCAGCAATTTCCGGGCCACCATTTTTCCGATATATCCGAGGCCGATAATTCCGATAGTTTTGCCTTTCAGCTCCGGAAACGGCGCTTGCCAGCGCAGCAGGGAAAACAAGAAGTATAGGGTATGCTCGGCCACGCTGTTGGCATTGCTGCCTGGGCAATGGATCAATTCAATCTTTCGGCGCTGCAGCGCTTCCATGGCAATATTATCCAAGCCGACGCTGCAGCTGACTACGGAGCGCAAAGCAGGCAGCTTCTGCAGCTCTTTTTCCTGCAGCGGCGTGAAGGTCCGGAGAACGACGGTTTCTACATCAGCATATGTTGGCGTTTGCAGGAAATCTTCGGTGGTTGCTTTTTGCAGTTCTGTATGCTGCTGCAGGAGCTTTTCCGCATCGGCATGGATTTCGCCGATGAGCAAGGTTTTCATTTGTTTCAGCAGCTGCGAACCCTATATAAGCTTTAAGAAAATAAGTTTTTAAGATCATAAAGATGAAAACAAATGTTTATCTTCGCGTTTTCAAGAACCGTTCAAACCGGCCAGGAAGAACCATCCCCGTTCCCCTCTTAAACACCGCTCTGACGACTTCTTTTTTTTCGTGAATGAGCTGCCCGTCAATCATGACATAGCTCGTCACCCCATATTCTACAGGCTGCTCTTTCGAGACAAATTCTCTTCCGATGGTAATGGTGTACAAAGGGATTTTATATCCGTACGGCGTATGGTTGAACTCGACGGCGCAATACCGGCGAGCCAGAGCGAGTAATCCTTCTTCCAAGAGATTTTTTTTGAAATGCCTCCCCCGAATGAAAGTGCCATCAGGAAGGGCGACCTCTTTTTCTACGGCAAGGAGCTCTTCCTGGAAAATCTCTTTTCCTCTGGTGCGCAGCAGCTCTTGCCCGAGATCGATGGTAAGCAGGCAGTCGAGCGTCCCTTGAGCAACGACACCGTTTTTCCCCTGCATTTTCCACTGCGGATTCTGCACGGCGAAGACACTGATGCGCTGCGCAACCAGCCGGTCATGGAGCTTCTCGGGGGGAAAGCGCTTGTAAAACTCCAGCTCTTCCCGCGCTTTTTCCGGAGTAATGCCCCCATAGCTTC
>CAZOPZ010000047.1:0-8721 GCA_964582035.1 uncultured Methanosarcinales archaeon
TCGTGTTCCCCATAAAAGTGCAGCTGACGTATCAAGACCGCTTAGGTGAGGATGAATGGAGCGCGCCGAAAGTGCAGACGTCCTGCAAAGAATTGTCGTACTTTGTGGACATCCCTTTAGAAAGCAGCGAGCTCATTCCGGATTTCCTGGCGGACGAAGGCGTTTCGGCGCTTGATTTTACGGTGCGGCAGCTGGATGATATGCGGACGATGCTCGAAGACGTGCATGTCATCATGGGGATTTCGACGGGAGCGTCATGGCTGCTGCGGACTGTCGCACGATGGATGCGGATTGCGTCCGAGAATATTGAAGGGGCGTTGAGTACCACCTGCCCCGGCCCGCGGGAACAGGCCGAGACGCTGTATCTGCGGGACACCCTTGACGAATGGAAAGAATTTGGCATTGCTAACCTGCCGAACTTGCCTCAGGACGTGATGAGTGCTATCAATGGAGATCCTGACGCGCTGAAAAAAGTGACGTTCGAAGAAAACTGCCCGACGACCGCGACGTTCTGGGATCTGGAAGAAAGCATCAACACAGTGTTTCGCTTTGCTGCCGATCGCGCCGTCTGCAGGACGGGCGACAGTGCCGTTCCTGCCGGCTGGACGGAAGATAAAGAATTGCCCGAGATCCAACGCAAAATTGCGGAAGAGCAGTCCTGCGGCGTGACGGGAAGGGGGATTCCCTTGCAGCGAATTGAGAATTGCCGGGATTGGGTTGAACAAAATCCGGTGGCTCTTCCTTCTGCGGTGGCTCTCGAGGAAATAAGCGTCTGCTGGCGTGATCCGACGAGTGGCGTACTCTATCGTTTTGATCCCAATCATGCGGATCAAGTTGATAGCGATATGGAGCTGGGCCTTTTCCGCCTGCATCCCATTGTTTCCATTTTCCCGGAGCTGGGCGTTCCTGCTGAGCCTTTGCTGGTCTATCAACCATCGGGCACGGAAGATTTTATGGTAGGAAGAACGGATACTTGCGCGCAAGTCTGTGACGATCCGCAACGGCCGGGCTTCGAAGCGGATTTTGCCGGTTCGCTCGATGGGCAAGGCTGCTATAAAGAAGTCATCCGTGATGGTGAAGTCCGTCTGGAAGGCGCAGGCGGGCAAGAGCCGGGCATCGATAAATATCCGGCCGGATTCACGGAAAATTGTTTTATCTCCAAAGGCACTTATGAGGAAGAACCTATTCCTAACGGAGAAACCGGCTTGCTGCAATGTGTCTGTGCAAGTGAACGCGGCCAGCTAGTAGGGGAACGTTCTACTGCTACTTTACGAACTGCAAAGCCCGGCGAGCCTTACGACTATCGTGAAGATACGGTCTATCATCAGCATGATGAAGAAGTGGGAACGTACTATCCAGAGATCCGTTATTATGCTGGAAGGGATTTCTCGCAAGCCTTTGGCGCGGATTATGTGACAGATTATTTCCGGTCTGCAGGCGAGGAGCAGGTTACAAAAGTCCGTGCAGAAAGTCTGCTGGGCGGCATCCAAAGTGTCTGCCTGCCCAGCATGCTGAGCCATATTGTGCTGGCAGAGAGCATCATGGAAGGCTTGCGGAATTGCCTCGTCCAAGCGAAAACCACAGAATTCCAGGATGCGGGCATGTGCAAAACTATCTTTACCCGCTATGTATGCAGCTTGGCATACGAAGCTATGGATGCTATCGTGAACCAATGTACTCCGAATACTTTTGACGAGGCAGGCAATGAAGGCATCTTTGGTGATGTGGGAGTCGTCTTTGAAGGAGTTACCGACGGCCTGGGCCAGGCAGTTGATACGTCCATCGACGATTTCCGCCGGGATTATGGGAATGCGCAGCTGAACGACTATTTCCGCGAAGGGGCACAGGGCTTTGCGCAGTCCATCTGCTTGGCGGCTTTTGGCAGCGAGTTCCCGCTGCTTTCCCCGGATTTCTGGCAGGATTCTGCGTATGCCTTGCCGATGCCGACGACCCCCCTTATTACTCCGGCAAAAAGAGAGTTCGTTTCCTACAATCCCGCACGGCAGACGGCCGTGCATAATTATGAAGTCGGCGCGGTCATTTTGCCGGGCTGCCGCATCCGCAACTGGCAGATATCTTTAGCGTGCATCGGCCCGGAAGCATTAGGCAGGCCGGGAGTTGATGCTTCCTGCGATGGCGAAGGCTGCGATTGTTTGCAGCGCTCCGGAACATCGGAACTGGAAACCCAGCGGGAACGGATCATTTATCCGGGAAGGCAATTGGAAGCCAAGCGCATGTTTGATGTGCCGCTGCAATCGCCGATACGCATCGAAGATTCGCCGTTCCGCTACGATCACGTGAAAGTGGAGTTCTGGCTGGATCCGTCTGAACGAGGCAATGAGGAAGCCTGCTTTGACGTCGAAGATGGCTATTTTGACGGCACGAAAGGCATTTATTACACGCCATTAAACGCCATTGAGCCGCCTTTCGATTTGGGCTGCAGCGCGAATCTTATTACGGGCGAGTACAACTGTCCGGAACTCAGTGCGCAATTCGGCTTTGGCGGCGCCTATCTGACGGAGCCCGTGACCTGCTTTAATCCGCGGGCGAACCAATGGATGGCCTGCGACACGCCGAATCTCCTGGTGTTAGGGGATGAAATAAAGACGCGGGTGAATGTGAATACTGATGGACACGGGCAATGTTTACGAAGAACTGTACGAGGAACGCCGGGCATTCCGGAGACCATAACTCGGACGATTCCTGAGAATATTGTCGGCTTCCAGCTCTTTGAAGACAGCTTGCAGACGGTACGCGAAGAGCTGTTCGGCGGCGTGCACAATACGATCCGTTCGGCGAATGCGGCGTGTACGATAGGACAGCTGGATACGCAGCCGCCGGAAACGGTGGAAGGGGGAACGTTCGTGTTCCAGTATACTGACAGTGGACTGATTGTCCCTCGTGATGCTATTATTGAAAGTGATGTCTATTCTCGAGATACCGAACGATTCTTAACGGTGAATGGTGCGCGAGTCACTGATCTTGAGGAGATAAATACCGTGAGATTCATCCTCGACGGCTTCCACGTCAATAACGTTGCCAGCGGCATCGTGAATCCTGGCGATAGCTGCACCTATGAAACCATACGGGAAAGCGAGTATGCGCAAGCCAGAAATCTGGCGACGATCCGTGTAACGTACGATCTTTTGGAGCGCGACGAGGGCGGCGGCTGCCAGTATGCGAATACGCCCGTGCGGACCACGCAAGGGACGAACGAGGCTCGGGCAACGATACGGCTGCAGCGGGACCTGGCTGCGGTACGGGAAACGGCTGGGCTGCACCAGCATTTCATGGATGGCAATTATGACGTGGTGCAAGGCACTGCGTTAAACATCATTAATCAAAAGCAGGGCGATTTGCTGAATGCGCAGGCTATCTATTACTGGATAGCGAGTTATATCATGCAAGGGACGGCGGATGATGCAGGCGATGGGTTGAATTTCCAAGACCAGATTCGTAATCTGCTGCGGGCTTTCTTTGAGCGGCAGTGGGTAACGCCAGGGGATTCCTTGCCATATCCGGACGACGTAACGCAGACAGGCGAGTACCGACGGATTGAGCGGTATTTGTGCGAGGTGGCGAGAGAATATGATTACGCCGTTTCAGCAGAGCAGTGTCCGGCTGAATCCACAGAGCAAGGAGGCGGGGCGCAACCATGAGGGGAGACAAACAGGGATCTCTAGCTGTACAGCTTCTTATCATCGTCGTCGTTATCATACTCTCCAGTATAGTGGTGCTGCTGCTGGTCCGTGCCGGGATTCTGCTGCCTCAAGCCACGGATGAGCCGATTCTGAACACGGAGTTTCTGCCAGTGGGGAGGGGTGGGGAGCTGGTGGTGAGGGAGTTTGCGTTTTGTGAGCATGTCGACCGGGACTTTCAGTGCTTTATTCTCACTGCCCGCTTTGTTCCTGGGGATGATGTCTCTGTTCGTTTTCTGGTAGAAAGTGGAGTATATAATGGCATGATTCGTTTAGTTCGTAATTATCAACTAAAAGATCCCCTCGGGGAAGTCGTCATATCATTGGACGCCAAGAACAGTTACTCTTTTGATGGAACAAGCGCAAAAGAAAAAGAGACTATTGCTTTTGCTGATACGTTTACCACGGATAACACTTTCCAGGAAGGGACGTACACACTCGACATTTTCGTTGAAAACCCTTTATTGAATAAACAGCTCACCATCAGTAAAAAGATAGTACTCATCCGGCAGGAGGCAGATGTCCATGAAAACTAAAGCCTTTCTTTTAGTGCTCTTTGTAGTCACTAGTCTTCTGGCAGGAATAGTCCTGGCTGTCTGCGATTCACCGCGCTGCTCAGAAATAGATCAAGCTTGGCTTCGCTTCTCACAACGGGCTGGATTTTCTCATGCCGGACAAGTGTGGGATGCTGAAACCGACTGGTCGGTGCCAGCAGCTCTCCTCCCGCCTTCCGATGGCACAATAACGCCGATAACTCCTGCTGAACCAACACCAATGCTTCCTCCCCCTAATATCTTTTCTTCGCCCGAGTGGGCGAATTATCAACAAGATGTCGGTGCGACAGCCAGTGCTTCCGGGAAGAATGGAGGAGAAACCTTTGCGGGGTTTAGTGCCAAAACAGTTACTGTTGATAAGCCTGATTACAATCAGCAACAGCCTCCTGGCACCTGGACTTTGTCCATAGACCCCAGCAAGTCTTGTCCTCCAGGCATCTGCCTCAATGACATCACCCCCAAACAAAGGCGTGTTGAAAGCAAAATGGGAGTGGTTATTCATGCCACTGTGGGTGCTTCTTATCTGGGGCTTGCCGAGCGTTGGAGTGAAGCCTACTGGGATCCTGCGGCCTATATGGCCTGTCATAGGGAAAGCGTGGATGAGTGGAATGCGCAGTATGGAGCTGCCTGTGGGCAGTGGCCATACACTCTGGAAGATGCAGCCGGCGGCGAAGATTCTCTGCCTGACGACGTAGAGGCAAATATGGCAGCATGTGCTCGAGAGCAAGGGATGAGGGAAAACAACGGGTATCGTCTCTCCATAAATAGCTGCCGGGGAATTGGTGAGAGAGTGCACTATATTTTTGGGAGGAACGGAGAGTATGCCCAGCATGCTTCGGAATGGGCTGCCATTTGGCATACCAAAACGGGAAGCGAAGATACGCAAATTCCTGCACAGCATTGGGATGTCAATACCATCGGCATAGAAGTTGCCAATGCTGTTGATGCGTGTACTGCCATTTGCAGTGCTGCTCGGGGGACAACCTACAAAGGGAAAACCGTAGCTGATGGTTTCTGTTCGCCCACTAGTTGTAAAATGCCCGTTGATCTTTGGAACACTGAAGCAAACTACCGTCCTCAATCCGACCTGAGAAATCCACGAAGCAGGGATTTTACACTTTCTGAATCGCACGAGGTCTATCCGGAAGAGCAAATAAAAAGCTTGGTAAAATTTGTAGCGGAGATTATGATTCGGCATAATATTTACTTGGATGATTTGATTCGGCATTATGATAACACCAAGCGGGGTTCGGGGACTACCCATACCGATCCTGACGTGATGTTTGACTGGATGGGCTTCAAACAGGCAGTCTGCCAAGCCCTTGATCAATACTACGGCGATAATCGCTATGACTGTGCAAATATCCAAGTATGTCGGAATTGCGGAGAGGTCTGAACAAGAATAGGTTATAGAGGTAGTTTATGCTTCCCATAAAGTCCATCCACGCCCGTGAAATCCTCGACAGCCGAGGAGAACCGACGGTCGAAGCAGAAGTAACCACAAAAAATGGAAATTTCCGCGCTTCTGTTCCCTCTGGTGCATCTACAGGAAAGCACGAAGCCTGGGAACTCCGTGATGGCGGCAAGCGCTATTTCGGAAAAGGCGTGCGGAAAGCCGTGCGAAATATTGAGCAGAAAATTGCGCCAGAACTTATCGGCAAAGATCCCCGGCAGCAGGAAGCTATTGATAAGCGGATGATTGCCCTAGACGGAACGGAGAACAAAAGCCGTCTTGGCGCAAATGCCCTTCTCGCCGTTTCTCTGGCTTGTGCGCGAGCGGGAGCCGCTGCCGAGAAACTTCCGTTGTATCACTATTTTCGCCGCCTGCTGGGAAAAGAGCAGGGCATAATTATGCCGCGGCTCTTCTTTAATGTCATTAACGGCGGAAAGCATGCAGGCAATGAATTAGTATTTCAGGAATTTATGATCGCGCCACGAACCAGGAATGTCCAGAAATCGCTGCAGATGGGCAGCGAAGTGTATCATGCTCTTAAACGCCTTGTTGAAGCAAAGTATGGCAAACAAGCCACGAATGTCGGTGATGAAGGGGGCTTTGCGCCTCCATTGAAGAAAGCAGAGGAAGCTTTAGATATTCTGAAAGAAGCGATTAAGAGAGCGGGCTACGCCGGAAAAATTGATCTGGCGCTGGACTGTGCCGCATCGTCTTTTTACCGCGAGGGCTTTTATCATCTCCCGGAAAAAATGAGCAAAGAGAAGCTTCTGGCGTATTATGAGCGGCTTATTGAAAAGTACAACATAATTTCAATAGAAGATCCTTTTGAGCAGGAAGATTTCGCAAGTTTTGCGGAACTCCGCAAGCGCACGGGGATTCAGGTTGTTGGCGATGATCTCACCGTAACCAATCCAAAACGCCTTGCTGTTGCGATACAGGAACAAAGCTGCTCCTGCCTCTTGCTGAAAGTCAACCAGATCGGCACGCTCACGGAAGCGCTGGAAGCCGTCCGTCTGGCGTATGCTGCCGGCTGGAAGGTGATGGTCTCGCATCGCAGCGGGGAGACGGAAGACGACTTTATTGCGGATTTAGCCGTCGGCATCGGCTGCGGGCAATTGAAAGCAGGAGCGCCGTGCCGGGGTGAACGGACGGCAAAGTATAATCGGCTGCTGAGGATTTTAGATACGATATGAAAATAATAGGGGGAGGAGAGGCGTGGAAAATGAATAAGAAGAGATTACTTACTCTCTTTAAGAGAACACCTTCGGAATCGATAGGTACAGCGCTTGCTTCAGAAGAGGTTCTTCGTGAGGAATGGAACAATAAGATGGATGAGCGATGGAACAGTGTATGAAGAAAATGCAGCATTCGTTTTTTCTCCCCCAACCTTTTTAACCATCCCTCACTTTTTTCTTATCGATGAACGAACAGCGTTTCTTAGAGCTCTGCACGGAAAAAGGCTATCAGAACCTTCCGCAGTTTGCAGCAGCCTTGGCTCTCGCCAAGAAATCTCTCGAGCCCAAGAAGCGCCTTTCTGGAGATACATTCTTCGACCATAATGTCCGCGTTGCCGCCATCCTGGCAGACATCGGCGCGGCGCCGGAAATTCTCCTGGCAGGCCTGCTGCATGGCACCGGCAGCGATAGTGCAGAAGAGATTGTCCAGCAGTTCGGGCAAGAAGTGCTTCGTCTCGTGGTGGGCGTCGATGAGATCAAAGAGATTAAAGCCCGGAATCTCCAGAAAGAAGCCGAAACCGTGCGAAAACTCATTTTGACGACGCTGACGGATCTGCGCGTCATTTTCATCAAGCTAGCTAATAAGCTGGACAACCTGCGCACCAGTGCGGCTTTATCCCGCGAAGAACAGCAGCGCATTGCCCAGGAAGCGTTGGAGATCTATGCCCCTCTTGCTTATCGCCTCGGCGCGGAAAAACTGCGGACGGAGATAGAAGATACTGCCTTTCAGATAGTTTCCCCAGAAGCATACGAGCATATCCATGCGTTCCTGGAGGCGTCCCGGGAAGAGCGCGAAGCCATCGTGCAGGAAGCCTTGCGGGACATTACAAAGCTCTGTGCTGGAAAAGTGCCCATCATCCGCATCAAAGGCCGGCCCAAGCATTTGTATAGCATTTACCGGAAAGCCACGCAGCGTAATGTTCCGATAGAAAAGCAGCAGGACCTGCTGGGCATTCGCCTTATTGTTCCTGATGCAAAAAGCTGCTATACGGCTCTGGGCTTATTGCACGAGAATTTTGATCCGGTCGAGGGATCGCTGAAAGATTATATTGCCAACCCCAAGCCAAATTTCTATCGGTCCATCCATACCGCTCTCCGCTTGCCGTCCGGCAATGTGCTGGAAGTCCAGATCAGAACGCCGGAGATGGATGAGTTTGCAGAGGAAGGCCTGGCTGCCCATTGGCGCTATAAGAAATTGCAGTCGGACGAATTCTTTGAGAAGCGCATCGCCTGGATGAAAGGGGTGCTGGACTTGCAGCGGGAAGGGAACGTCAAAGAATTTCTGGAGACGGCGAAAGTGGACGTCTTCGGTGATAAGATTTATTGCTACACGCCAAAAGGCGATGTGAAAGAGTTACCCAAAGGCGGAACGGTCCTCGATTTTGCTTTTTTTGTACATGAAGCCGTCGGCAGCACGGCTATAGGCGGCAGAGTGAATGGCAAGTTCGTGCCGCTGAAAAGAGAGCTGGCGAATGGCGATGTCGTCGAGGTGCTGACGAACAAAAGCCAGCGGCCGAGACGGGGCTGGCTGAAAATTGTCACGTCCGGCAGAGCCAAGCAGAAAATAAGAAAGTCGCTGCAGGAGCACGAAAAATTGCCGGCGCTGCATTACCATCTCTTGAAGCCGTTGGTAACGGAAGAGCAGGGCCTGCTGGTCGAGGCGCCGGAATTTCCCAAAGCGCTGTGCATTCTGGCCAAGTGCTGTCAGGCCTTGCCCGGTGAGCCCATTGTCGGCTTAGCGACCAAGCGCCGTCTTATCTCTGCGCATCGCAGTGATTGCC
>CAZOPZ010000048.1:0-8710 GCA_964582035.1 uncultured Methanosarcinales archaeon
GTCTACGTCTCTTCTTTTCGATTATCATACATCTATTCTCAACAGGAAAACAGTGTTCTTTTTCTCGATCTTTATCATAAAGATGAGCAGTAATTACTTGACTGTGTGGGAGGATGCTTTCAGCGAATTTCTCATGAAATTCAAGAAAATGGAGAGTCGATTAATTACATTTGATATAGGCGATTAAGATCTTCCTCTTCTTGCCCCTCGCCAAGGATCTTTCTCTGCGAGAGGATAATCAAACCAAATTCTGGCACTCGTTGTGTCACAGAGGTGGCAGAATGCTGCTAGGGGCTGTTGCAGTCTCTTATCCGGGTTATAGTCTTTTACCTCTCCTTCGACATAACTGAGCGCATTGTGATGAGCGTCCGTTAATTGAAAGCCATATTCCCGGACTTTTTGTTCCGTGAAAGCATCACGTTTTTCTTTTGTGTTCATCTCCTCCCGTTCTCTGACTATTCCTCCCTCTTGTACGTAGCGCCAAGGCTTATCTACATCATGCAGGAAAAGAACGAGGAGGGCATCAGAGAGTTCGAAAGGCAAGGGCCTCGCCGTGCTTGACAAAGTGTCGTAAAGAACGACAGCAATGTTCATGACTTCAGAAATGTGATCCAGGTAACCACCCTCCCATGCCTGGTGCTTTGATTTACCACCTCGTGCTGCTTGAAGAAGTTCTCGATTTTCGTCCAGAAAAGTGTAGCATCGGCTTCGGTTTGGTTCTTCTATTTTATCCAGCAATTCGGTGAGATTTGAGTAAGCCATCGCTCTTTTTTCCGTCCAAACTTTTAAAAGCTTTATGCAACCAGCCTTGCTGATGGCCATCCCTCTCTGCCCTTATTTCGGAACGTGCGGCGGCTGCAGCGCCCAGCATATCGACTATGCCGTACAAGTTGAAAACAAGAAGAAAGCTCTGGCTCACGCACTCAACTTTTCAGACATCCGCGTCTTTACCGGCGAACCATACCACTACCGCAACCGCTTGGATTTCTTTTTTCATCCGCACGGCTTGGGCCTGCGGCAGAAAGGCAAACCCGGAAAAATTGTGGATATTGAGCAGTGCCCCATCGCCGAGGAGCGCCTCAATGTTCTCCTGTCGGAAGTGCGTTCATTTTTTAAAAAAGTTGACACTTTTGATGCCAAGAAGCGAACCGGAACGTTCCGCTCGGTGATTATCCGCACTCCCCGGAAAAGCTCGGCCATCGCTTTTATTCTCCATGCCGATTCTTCCCGCTTGCCGGAAGCCTTGGAACAGGTGGAACAATTTGCCCAAAAGACCACGGCCGATACTGTTCTGGTATCTTTCCAAGATGCCGAATCCCCTTTTTCCGACGACCAGCAAGTCATCAAAGGAAAGGATGTCTTGCAGGAAACTTTCTTGGGAAAGCGCTTTGCTTTTCCCGTCCTGGGTTTTTTCCAGAATAACACGCTCGTTGCGGAGCAGATGCAGGCGTCCGTGCGGGAGATTCTGCGATCATCTGCAACACCGCAAGCCCATCTGCTCGACTTATACGGCGGCGTGGGCACTTTTGGCATCTGCAATGCAGACTTGTTTTCTTCCATCACTATTGTCGAAGCCGTGCCCGCTGCCATTGCCTGCGCGCAGCGCAACCTGCAGCAAAACAATGTGGCGAATGGCCGTGCGCTGGCTCTTGATGCCCAGCAATTGAAAAAAGTGCCTCTTGCCAAGCCTTTATTTGTCATCACCGACCCGCCGCGCAGCGGCATGGACCAGAAGACCATCCTGCGGTTAAAAGAGCTGCAGCCGGAAGCGATCATCTACATCTCCTGCAATGTCCAGCAGCTCAAACGGGACGTCCCTAAATTTTCTGCATACACCATCAAGAGCACTGCCCTCTTTGACTTATTCCCGCAGACGCCCCACAGTGAAGCAGTCGTGGAGCTGGTGAGAAGAGGGTGATATTTGCTGGCTGTTATTTCCTATAACTTTCTCTAGACTTTTTCTTTTTTTCTTTTACCTGCTTTTCAACGAGCTCAAAGAGTTTTTCCATGATCTTCGAAGGGATACTCACTCCCATTTTTCTCAGATCTTCTAAAAAACCAGTTAAATCAAATACTGCCCTTTCTTTTCCCAACTCCATTTGATTTTTAGCTTCTGTTATGATGATATCCCAATCAATTTTTATCGAATTAATGATCCTTCTTGCGTCATCTTTATCTTTTAAACGATCAGTAGCACACTTCATAAGGATAATATCATGGGGATTAGCTATTTTTAAGATTAAATTATCTCCAAATTGATGAATCTGCTCAGCTCTTTGCCGCATCTCTTCTGAAAAGATAAAGTCAACCACCTCTCCGAAAAATAAATCGAAACGCTCATCGTTAAGCGTGAGCATCTCCGGGGTATTTCTTTTTACTCCATACACTTTAAGGGCATCCATTTCTAAGTAACCCAGAGATTTTACCGCTTCTTTGAATAGAGTACGATCTTTTTCATTCTCAAAGACAAGGTCGATATCCAACGTCGCTTCTTTAAAACCTAAGAACATCATAGCAGTTCCGCCGATAGCATAAACCGTTATCTTTTTGGTAAGTCTCCTCGCGGCGTTTAATAATAATTTTTGCTGCTGGTCTATGGTGATCATGCGTATTCCCCAAAATCTTTCTCGTTAAACGGGAGATACATTTTCCATACTTTCTCTATGCCCGTAAAATCTCTGGATCTTAGCCCGGGAACAACATATTCAAACGGATATCCTTTTTTTGGGAGAGCACTCTTTCTAAATGTCAGAGACATTTTTCTCACTTTCATAACTTGGCGAGCAAGATCATGCAATGCTCCCACTTGTCTCTCCACATGATTCTCTTTCGCAAGGTGATATAACTCTACCCAATTGCTTATTTTTTTGAATAAAGCCAATGAAGCAAGAATGGTTCTCAGGCTTTTCGTTTTGATGGCATAAATTAAAGTTTCTTCTCGGCTCGGCTCTTTACCATAGATCCGATAGATCACTGGCGTGGAGATTTTAATAGGAGAATGTTGATTAATAATCTCATAGTAGCTCTTACCGCCTAATTTATTCTCGAGCGAGATAGTGTAAACTCTTCGGTTATTGCTCTGTCTCCTCGTTTTAACATACCCCTCTTTTCTAAGGCGGTGCAGGTAATAAGTTGCCATTCTTTTATCTACGTGAAGTATGTCCATAACCGACTCTATGGTCTGGATTCCCGTCAGCTTTTGCAGAAGTTCGCTTTTTCTCATATTTTAATCTAGCTATAACTATTATATAAATGTTTCTATCAAATCGAAAAATCTAGCTCAATGTAGCAGTTTTTTGAAAAGTAAACTTCCGTGTTATTAAACACCTTCAGAACAGCTTTCCCACCAGCGGCACGAACAAATTCAGCAATAACAGCAGCAGGAAAAACAAGCTCACTTTCCGGTACTGCCGTTCGCCTTTCTCTTTTCCTCGCAGATTATGCAGGAAGACCTGGGCCATCCTTCCCCCGTCGACAATCGGCAAAGGCAGGAGATTAAACAAGCCGATGCCTAAGCTCAGCACAAACAGCCAGCGCAGGAAGCCCGTAGTCCAGTCGATAGCCGCATAAAGAGCCTTTCCCCAGCCAGCTTGATACGCTTTTTTCACATCAAACTCATTGCGGATGTTGCTGATGCCCAGGAAAGGCTTGCCGGGCGCATCGGGGCTTTCGGCCAGCGTCAGCTCGTATGGTTTTCCAGGCGTGAGCAGCGTAATCATCTCTCCAGGCTGGGCACACTGCAGCTCGGCATTAAATTCCTGGAAGCTCTTGGTCGCTTTGTCGTTAATGCCGGTAACCAGAGTTTCCGGGAGCAGGTTTGCTTGGGCCGCGGGAAGATTCTCTCCAAAATACGACGCAAACGTAAAGCCCGTCGGCTCAATCATCCGCTCTTGTATCGGCGTAAAGACACCCGCGAGCAGCAGCAAGGCCAGCAGCGCCAGAATAACATTGGAAAAAGCTCCTGCGGCATAGACGGAATATTGGGTGATATCTTTCCCGGCCCGCAGTTTTTTCTCGTCGGGCTCCACGAAAGCGCCGATAATCGGCCCAAAAAAAGCCAAGCCCGTATGCTTGACC
The DNA here is from genome assembly GCA_964582035.1 of uncultured Methanosarcinales archaeon. Taxonomy (GTDB): domain Archaea; phylum Nanobdellota; class Nanobdellia; order Woesearchaeales; family GW2011-AR9; genus JAUYQE01. The sequence goes on from CAZOPZ010000048.1 coordinate 4,078, forward strand.
GGGATATTATGTGCTCGTGCCACAATCCCATGAGAAAATTCATGGACGACGGCAATGACAAAGATGGCGATCAGCCAGTACCAAAAAGGCAAAATGCCTAAGCCCGGCACATTGACGCCGGGGAGAACTAAAGAAACTCCAGAAGGCGCTGCCGGAGTCGTGAAAATGGCAAAGAGGTTCTTGATCAGCAGGTACGAGATGAGCACCAGGCCCACAAAGCCTGCGCCGACCCCGATATAGCCCAGCAGGACGACCCAGGCACGATATTTTGCTGCATATTTATCCATCCAGCCCAGGCCCAGCTTCATGCGGTAGAGGAGAATGATTTTTGCCTGCCGGACGATGGACTTTCGCTTGATAAACAGGAAAAGAATGATGAGCAGATAGAAGAGAATGATGGCTTTATATTTTAAGATAAAAGTGAGAGCCGTTTCCATCATTTTACTGAAGAGAATTTGATAATATTTATATGTTTGGATTCAAGGCTACCAGAAGAGCTTCACTTCTTTCTTTTAGGGCGCAGCTTCTGCGAGGTGCACTTTCGGCATTTCACTTTTCCCTGGCTCACCTTCAGGCTGGGCGCCCGGATTTTTGTTTTGCAGTTCCTGCAGACAAAAACGTTCTTGATGAGCCGTGCTGCGGCTTCTTCAAATTTGACCATGGGAGTGTTTTTTTATTTTCTGTTTTTATCTTCTTATCCTGTTATGCTCTTCGTAATGATCGCAATCTCTTACTTTTTCTGCTTGATGACTTTCATCCCCATGACTGTCCAGTAGACGACTTCATCGTTTTCTTTGATCTGCCCTTGGAGATCTTCGGGGATGTCCATCTCGAATGTCTCATAGGAACTGGTGTCCATGACATTGGCTTTGTTATTGGCAATGGACAGGACCTGGGCACTCTTTTTCTCGATAATAGGAACTTCTACCTTATCATGGGCGGGCATGACCAGCTGCCGCTTTTTTCCGTCCAGGATGCCCACCGCCATCAGGTTGACTTTGGCGTGGCCGTGCTTTCCGGTTTTTGACGTGGCCGTTTCCGTGACTTTGCACGGCGCATTGTCGATGATCATCGTATCCCCTTTTTTAAGGCTCCCTATACCAACCAATTTCTTTTCATACATGCTTTTCCCTCAAATGCTCTTTCTTACGATTTTATGGCGAGCTGGATGTCTTTTTCCGTAATGGTCTTCCGGCCAGCGTGCTCGGCCAATTGCTTAGCCTTCGCTGAAATTTCCAACGCCTGCTGCTCCAGCACCTCGGCTAGGGCCGCTTTCGCCTCATCGGAAACACGCAAAGCTCCTGCTTCCCGCATAATCTTATCCATAGCATTATGCGAGAGAAGCGTCTTTCTCGCCATGAGAGCAAAAAAGGGGCTTATTTTTTAAAAGTATCGTAAATTTGCTGGATAGCTTTCTAAAGATGAGCTTAAAGCCATCCCCAGAATCCTTTCTTTCGCCGCAGCGTTCGCTGTCGGTTCCTGATCAAAGCCTCAATCTCTTTCTCCCTCTTTTCCTGTTCGGGATAGCGCTTTTCCGCTTCCCGGAATTGCCGCGAATGATAGGAGCAGCGCTCTTTCGTGTTCCGGAATTTGAAATGCTTGTGCAGCATTTCGTGATACAGCAGGTAGTCGAGCAGTTCGGGTGCGGCAGTCTGGAAGAGCGTCGAGACCATTATCGTATCACTCTGAAAATTATAGCTGGCCAGTTTCCGGAAAGCTGCTTTTCCCCACCGGAGGTTGGGCTGCTCCTGGGCATTGGAGAAAAACTGCCCATTCATCCGCTGAAATGATGCTTCCAGGATCGGATCGCTCTTGGTTTTTGGGGCAACGAGATAGGCATTCTTGATAAAATTGTGGTAGAGGGCAATGTTTGGCGTTCGGCCCTTTTTTTTGAACACTTTCAGCAGCAGATGCTGGACCAGGCCGATCTTTATTTCGTGGTCAATAGCTTTCCAGTGCAGGTTCAGATGCACGGCGATAGTGCGCGGCGTATGGCGAATATTGGCATTAAGATGCCCCAGCTTTCGGTTATACAGCAATTCCGTCGCATAAAGAAAGCTCTGCTCGGGGAACAGCCGCCGGAAGGATTCTTCGATGAGGTTCATGAGTATTAGTTGCTTTCGTGTTTTATAAGAATTGCTTCTCTGGCTTTGTGGTGTCGGGTTTAATAATGCTTTTATAGAAAGTAATGTTTTGTAATTTTTAATGGCAAAGACCCTGGAAACAATCGTCAAAGAGAGAAAAAAGCAGGCGAAGAAGAAAAAGATTTACGAGAAAACAACTGCTATTGCTACCTATTTAGGCAGTCCTCGAGGCTACGGGTATCGTGATCATGGGTGGGTTCTTTTAGTTAATGATGTGCTCTCTAGAGGCGATTTCGTAGCAAGCTATCGTCATTTTGTTTCGAGTTATAGTGAGCATGAAAAATCCTCGGCAGAAGTTCGCTTTAAAAGTAGTATTGTATTCTCCGAGAGCATTCATTATGGGGAGTTTATGTTTATCAGAGACCGTTCGCTAGATGCTTATGTTCCCGGAGATTGGGAAAGCGAATTAGATTTGTTATATGAAGAAGCCCAAAAAGAAGCGGCTCGAGTACGCACGTGCCCGGACGAAGCCGAACTCAAAAGAAGATTCGGCCTCTAATCTCCCCCCACTTCAAACCGCAATATCGCGGCGATGCCGCCGAGCTCTTTCAATTGCACGCCTTCCCGCGTTTCCGTCGAGATTACTTTTACGGCCGCTCCGCCCTGCTGGGCTTTTTCTTCGAGAGCAAATATCCTTTCTTCAGGAAGGCTTTCGGAGATCAGCAGGATGTCCACCGCATTCACTTCTAAAGCGTGCAGCGTTTCTTTTTCTCCGTACGTCACCTTCTTGGGATTCTCCAGCATTTTGGTGAAGAACTGCTGGACAGCTTTCTTTTCTATGGCTACTTCTTCTTCTGCAAGCAGATCCTCTGATTTATCCAGAAGCTCCTGCAGGCCGAACTCGTCCGTGTATGAAAGGTCTTTGGTGCCAAGAATTTTCTTCTTGATGTCACCGGTGATATAATCGTGGCCGAGGAAATCGTTTATCGTCGTTCCCGGCCCGCCGATGATGATGCCTTTCAGATTGTTGCCTAAAGGCAGGAATTGCTCTTTCATGTGTTCGGCAATTTTCTTGAAATGGTCTTTGTATGCTCCCTCACGGATGCGGGAGAACCGAGCTGCGCTCTGACCACCGGCACGAAACTTTCCCGGCACTTCCGAATGGGTTTTCTTCAAAGGGATAATCGTTTTTCCTTTCAGCAGCGCCAGAATGGCATCCCGCCTATCGAGGACCACCAAGCCATACGCATTATGCTCCGCCAGCATCTCTTCCAGGATGTCCGTCACAAAATTCTTATCGCAGCGATAGATGCGGATGTTCAAAGCCACGGGCGGCTCGATGCTCCAGGCGCGGACATCCTGCTTGCCTTCGGCCGCTGCCACGTTGCCCGAGAAAACGGCTAAGCCGTTCGGCGGCGTTTTTGGATATAAGCGCAGATGCTGGATCATCTTTTCCAGCGCCGTCTGCACGTTTTTTCTCGTCGAAGCCGATTTGATGTTTGCAGCCGTACCCTGCTCTTCTGCCAAGTGCTGAGTGATCTTGCTGAGTTCATAGCCCGCAGGGATATAGACGGAAACAAATTCCGTATGCGGCGCTTTGAAGGTCTTGAGTTCCTTGACTATCTTTTTAATCTGGAGCTTTTGCTGGGCAGTGAGGGACATTCATTAAGAAGAGGGAAAGCGGTTTATAAAGATTGTTGCCATTTTTGAACCGGCCAAAAGGCGCCTAAACGTTTATAAAAAACATATATCCTGAAGTATCCATGTGCGGCATCATCGGCATCTGCAACGACGAACACGCTCTCGGACAGGTACAAGAAGCGCTGCCCCTGCTCCAGAACCGAGGCAGAGATGCTCAGAATATTCTCCAACTAAACGCCCAAAGTGCTCTGGGCCATACGCTGCATGCGGTCGTCGATCATGTTCCACAGCCATTGCAGAAAGATGGCGTTCTCGTCGCTAATTGCGAAATATACAACTGGAAAGAGCTGCAGCAAAAGTACGGAATCGCTGCGCGGAATGATGCCGAGCTTCTCTTATCATTTCTCGATAAATTCGGAATAGAAAAAATCGAAGAGTTAGACGGCGTGTTTGCGTTGGCGTATTGGAAAAACGGCACGCTTACTCTGGCAAGAGATATTCTTGGTGAGAAGCCTTTATGGTATGCTTTGGAAAACGGCCGCTTGGCTTTCGCTTCGGAAAAGAAAGTGCTGCTTTCTCTGGGCTACCCGTTTGTGTACGAGCTTAACCCGAGAACCATCCTCATTTTCGACGAGCAGAAAAAAATAGTGACTGAAAAACGCAGGGATTTCTTTTCTTTTCTTCCCTATGAAGTTCTGCAGGAAAAGACCAAAACCCTGCTGAACGACTCCATTCAAAAGCGTATCCCCCCGCAGAAATTTGGCCTGCTCTTTTCTGGCGGCGTCGATTCAACCTATCTCGCAAAATATCTAAAAGATCAGGGTAAAGAATTTACCTGTTATACAGCGGTGCTGGACACGGAAAAAGCCGCCCCAGATCTCGTGGCCGCGGAACAGGCTGCTCAAGAG
>CAZOPZ010000049.1:0-4026 GCA_964582035.1 uncultured Methanosarcinales archaeon
CTTTCGATTATGTGGTCTCGACGGAAGCTTTCCATCATTACGCCAATCAAAGAACAGCGCTGTCTGAGATGAAGCGCGTCGCCAAAAAACAAGGAAACATTCTTATCGTCGATATTAATTTCTTTCTTCGGCCCATCCACTGGCTTTTTCAAAAGCTGGAGCCGGGCTGCGTCAGGATAAACAGCAGAAAAGAGATGCGGAAGCTTTTTCAGGAAGCCGGATTGCAGCAGGTTATGCAGCAAAGAAGCTTTCTGTTTGCAGTGCTGACGCAAGGAGTGAAAATGGAGAGGTAAAGTCAACATGGAAACCAAAAAAGTTGAGAGAGCCACACTGAAAATTTCCGGGATGCATTGCGCCAGCTGTAGTACGATATTGACCAAAGCTTTGCAGAAAGTCCCGGGCGTCAAGTCTGCGGTGGTCAATTATTCTACGGAAAAAGGGACTGTCACTTTTGATCCTGCTCACGTCCAGGAAGCGATGCTTGTCGAGGCCGTGAAAAAGAAAGGCTACGGTGCAGAAATCCTCAAAGAAGAGAGCTATGCTCGCGAGGAAAAATTGCGGCAGCAGGAAATCAGAACATTGAAGAACAAAGTGCTTCTCAGTTCCGTCCTTTCTTTCCCGGCGCTGCTGATCAGCATGTTCCTCTCAGCTTTGCCATACCATGAATATCTGCTGTGGCTTCTTGCTACGCCGGTGCAATTTTACATCGGCCGGCCTTTCTATCAAGGAACGTGGGCGGCGCTGAAAAACAAATCTGCCAATATGGACTCCTTGATCGCCATTGGCACCAGTGCGGCGTACTTTTATTCCGTCTCTGCCGTTCTTTTTACTCCGGATGCCCACCAGTATTTTGAGATTTCCGCCATCCTCATCACCTTAGTCTTGCTGGGAAAATATCTGGAAGCAGTCGCGAAAGGCAAGACCAGCCAGGCCATCGCCAAGCTCGTAAAAATGGGGGCTAAAATGGCCACGGTAATTCGCCAAGGCAAAGAGCTAAAAATTCCTATCGAGCAGGTTATTGTCGGCGATATTGTTCTCGTCAAGCCCGGTGAAAAAATTCCGGTTGATGGGATTATCGTCGAAGGCCATTCTGCCATTGATGAGAGTTTAGTCACGGGAGAGAGCATGCCCGTCGAAAAGAAAAAAGGGGATGCGGTCATCGGCTCGACGATAAACAAGCAAGGGGCTTTCCGCTTTAAAGCGACAAAAGTAGGCAGTGAAACGACTCTGGCGAGAATTGTCCGTTTAATAGAAGACGCGCAATCGAGAAAAGCGCCGATACAGCGCTTTGCGGATCAGATCTCTGCGTACTTTGTGCCCATCGTTATCGGCCTGGCCCTCATCACTTTCTTTGTCTGGTACTTTGCGTTCCAGGCGGAGCTGGAATTTGCGCTGATTACCGCAGTTGCGGTGCTGGTCATTGCCTGCCCCTGTGCTTTGGGGCTAGCCACGCCGACGTCCATCATGGTGGGCACGGGCAAAGGGGCTTTGCATGGCATTCTCATCAAAGGCGGCGATATTCTGGAGGCGGCGCACAAATTGCGTTTTATCGTCTTTGACAAAACCGGCACCATCACGAAGGGCAAGCCGGAAGTGACGGACATCGTTCCCACTAAAGGAATAACGGAAAAAGATTTGCTCATGCTGGCCGGGAGCCTGGAGAAGAATTCCGAGCATCCCCTGGCGGAAGCTATCGTGCAGAAAGCTAAGGGCTATTCACTGAAGAAAGTATCCGGCTTCCAAGCCTTGGTGGGCCGGGGAGTGAAAGGAAAGATCGGAAATGCAGAGTACTATCTCGGCAACTTGAAGCTGATGAAAGAGCGGAAAATTTCTCTGGCTGCTCTGCTGCCAAAACTGGAATCCCTTGAAGAAGAGGGAAAGACGGCCATGATGCTGGCTTCCGGAAAGAAAGTGCTGGGGCTTATTGCGGTTGCAGATGAGATCAAAGAAGATTCGCCGGCAGCCGTTTCCATCTTGAAAGAGATGGGCATCACGACGTACATGATCACTGGTGACAACAAGCGAACAGCCCAGGCGATTGCCAAAAAAGTGGGCATCGAAAAGTTCTTTGCTGAAGTATTGCCGGAAGAGAAAGTATCCTATGTCAAAGAATTGCAGCGCAAAGGCAAAGTGGCCATGGTGGGCGACGGCATCAATGATGCCCCGGCCATCGCGCAGGCTGACATCGGCATTGCCATGGGCTCCGGCACTGATGTGGCGATGGAAACGGGCAATATCGTGCTGATGAAAAATAGTTTGCTGGATGTTCCGCGGGCCATAAAATTAAGCAGGTTGACCATGAGCAAGGTGAAGCAGAACATGTTCTGGGCGCTGATCTATAACGTGCTGGGCATTCCCATTGCAGCGGGCGTGCTGTACCCGTTCACGGGCTGGCTGCTCAGCCCCATCCTCGCGGGGGGAGCCATGGCGCTCAGTTCCGTCAGTGTCGTGACGAATGCTTTATTATTGCGCCGGAAATCCTTGCAGCTGAAGAAAGCAAAGAGGTTTAACCATGAGCAGCCCTAACCATAAAAGCATCGGCTCGCTGCTCATCGCTTTTGCTATAATTTTATTGTTTGTTCTGATTGTCGTGAAAATAAATACGGACAAAGAAGAAGCGTTTTTGTGCAGTGTTGTCGAGGCCTCGCCGACGCTGGACATGGAAGAATGCCCGGCGCACGACAGCTATACGTCGTGGCTGGTGCTGGCGGCGTTTGCCGTTTCGTTCCTGGTTCTCGGTGCAGGGATGTACCTGCTGCTGCTTCCCGTGAAAAAAGAGCAGCAGGAACAGAAAGAGAATGCCGCCTCACGGCCAGCGGACGCCAGTAAGCTCGCTGAGGAAGAGAAAGCTCTCTATGATAAGATAAAGCTCAACCAAGGCTCCATGTACCAGAGCGACCTCATCAAAGAAACGGGGTTGAGCAAAGTGAAAATCAGCCGGATACTCGACAAGATGGAAGGCAAAGGCGTGCTGGAGCGCAAGCGAAGGGGGATGACGAATATTGTGGTGCTGAGATGAATAAACCAGGAGAATCCAAGCAACTCCAAGCTCCCTATCAGTTCTGGGGCCGGCATCCGCTATGGTACAAGGCAAGTTGTCTTCTGACATTTTTGGGAAGAGAAAGCCAGCTCAGAAAACAGGCCGTAGAGCGATTACATCTGAAGGGCGGGGATACGGTTCTCGATTTGGCGTGTGGCACCGGATTAAATTTTCCTTATTTGGAAGAGTGCATAGGCCGCATGGGAAGGATTATCGGTTTTGATTATTCCCCACAAATGCTATCGGCAGCTCGGGAAAGGGCCCAGAAAAACAATTGGGAGAATATTGAGCTGCTTCGAGGAGATGCCGCTGAATTGTCGCTGGAGTGCCAAGTGGATGGCGTGCTTTCAACGTTGGGCATAAGTGCCATCCCACGCCACGAAAAAGCCCTCGAAAGGGCGGTGGCCGTCCTGAAAGATAACCGGAACATTTCACTGCTGGATGCCGCGCTGCCTTCCGGCGTGTGGGGGGCTTTCAATCCGCTCCTAGCCTGGATATACAGCCGGGGAGCCTGCTGGGATTATACGAAAAATATCCCTGCTGATTTGGAGCGAATACTGGGCAGGGTGGAGCGAGAGACGTATAACGGAAATACGATATATATTGTTTCCGGGATGAAAAATGGAGATGGGCTCTCCGAAGAGATCCATAACAGATGAACGTTGCCGATTTTGCGTACATTGTCGAAACGAAAAAGAGCTTTGCGGAAGCAGTAGTATCTGTTCTGAAAGCCGTCGAGCAAAAAGGCTGGTCTTTGTTCCAGATTTATGATGTGAAAGAGCGGTTAGCTGCCCAAGGGCTTGAGCAGGAACCCCTTAAGATCATCGAGATCTGTTCTGGGAAATACGCCAACCAATTCTTGAACAAAAACCGGCTGATATCCCTCTGCATGCCCTGCAAAATAAATGTGCTGGAAGAGAAAAAGGAAGTAAAGATTGCGGGGATGAAGCCAACGCTTCTCTCGCAATTCTTTCCGGAAGTTACGA
>CAZOPZ010000049.1:4036-7745 GCA_964582035.1 uncultured Methanosarcinales archaeon
CTGCCGCAGAAAGCTTTTCCTGAAAACTGCAATCAATTAATAAGACATCAATAAAAAGAGGTGAGAAAAAAATGAAAGCAAATCTGGGGAAAGTCGACCGCATCCTGCGGTTTTTGCTGGCCTTTTGGTGGATCGGCCCCTTAGCGCCGAGCTATCCGTACGTGTGGCTGAATTGGGCGTTATTTGCCCTCGGCTGGCTGGCGTTAGTAGAAAGCCTGCTGGGCTTCTGCTGGCTGCAGTATATGCTGGGAGTAAAGACGTGTGATTGAAAATTTTTGAGAATATTCTCAAAGAGGTTCGTCGGAAAGCGAATCTCTTTTTTTCTTTTTTTTAAAATGGTGCATGACCCTGATTGAAGTAATCCCTAAAAATAGGTGAGTAGATACCGTAATTTGTCCCTGAAACCAGTTTCTTGCGTACTTTATTAAGCTGTTTCTTCTCCTTGCTCGACCATAAACACAGCAAAAATCAGTGAAAAAAAATCAGCGAAGGTGAAAACATGGATATGTCCAATCAGGAAAGTATGCAAAAGCTGCTTACCGGCTTGCTGGTGGCAACCCTCTTTATTCTGGGGTTCAATGCCCTGCGGCTGTCGAGCTTAAGTGATATCTCCCTTAGTGCGGGAAGTGCGGCATCGTCCGGCCTTTCCGGTGCAGCCGTTACGGGAGATACCGGCCCAGACTTTCTGCCGAAAGGCGTTCCCGCTATTTATGGGAAAGAGTTGAAAATAAGTTTCGACGATGTTTCAGCCAGCGATCCCGAAAAAGCTGATGCCACTATTAGCCGGCTGGGCCTCTTAGACCAGCAGATTACTCTCTCTGGAGCCGACAAAGAGCGGTACATTACTGTCTTATACACGCTGAACAATGGAATATCCTGCGAGTATTGCTGTGGTGCCCGAGCCGTTATTTTCGCTAATGGAGAACCAGCCTGCGGCTGTGCGCACAGCTATGCGATGCGAGGATTAACAAAGTATCTTATCACCAAGCACGGTGCTGAATATACTGACGAGCAACTCTTGGAAGAAGCCGGCAAGTGGAAAGCGCTGTTCTTCCCCGGGGCGATGGCTCTCAAAGCGCAGGTGCTCCAATCGAAAGGCTTCGAGCTGAATTTTGTCAACCTGGCCAGCAACAAATACCGCGGCATTGAGCAAGGCGCCGGAAAAGCCGGCGGCAGTATGGTGGGGGGCTGCTAACATGAAAATCTCCCTTGTAACCGCCCTTATTGGCCTGGTGCTTGTCGTAACTGTTGTACAGGCCGTCCAATTATCGAATCTGGAAGAAAACGTAACGGGGCTGGCTGTTGGATCGACAGGAGAGTTGGATATGTCCGGCTGGACTGCCGATGAGAAAATGAACTACGAGATGCATGGGACAATTCCTGCAAGAGCTAGTAAAAGGAGTAGTTCCACAGCAGGTGTCGGAATGGTAGGAGGTTGTTAACTATGAAAGAAGAATGTTGTACGGCAAGAGAAGAATCGAAGCGCAGCAGCTTCAATGAAGAACTGAAAGATGGCAGCCAAACCGTGAAGCCCCAGAAGGTAAGCTATTTGCTCCTCGCTTTAGTCGTCGGGCTGTTGATTTTTTCAGGAGTGCAGACCTTCCAGATCAATGCGCTGGAAGACCAAGTGGTTGGCGGGACGGGAGCAGCGGTAGCAGCGAGAAGCAGCGGCTCTTCGCCTGCAGCAGCTGCGAGCACCAGAAGTGCGCCAGCGATGGTGGGAGGCTGCTAACGTGAAAAGCGCTTTCAAGAAAAGGTTTCTGCAGCTCAAGCCTCTCAGGCCTTTTCTTTTTGTTTTTTTAATCGCCGGAGTTCTCCTGGTGGCCGGCTGTTCGACAAAAAGCTCTTTGGTTGGTGAACCAATAACTATCTACAAGTCCCAGAGCTGCGGCTGCTGCGGGCTCTTTGTCAAATATATGGGCCAGAAAGGCCTGAATGTGGAAATGGTTGGTGTTGATGATATGGCTCCCATAAAATCCCGCTATGCTGTTCCTGCAACCATGGAAAGCTGCCACACCTCCGTTATCGGCGGCTATGTTGTCGAAGGGCACATGCCGATTGAAGCCATTGAGAAATTGATGAGTGAAAAGCCGGATATTAAAGGGATCGCTCTGCCTGGCATGCCCTATGGCGCACCGGGAATGCCCGGGTCGAAAGATGGGCCGTTTGTCATCTATGCGCTGCAGAATGATGGCAGTGTGACAGAGTTTATGAGGATTTAGGGAGAGTGAAAATTTACGAAAATGAAGCTTTTTGACAAGCCTGAAAAGATCGAGGAACGATTATGAGCTCTTGGAAAGAAAAACTGCATAAGCACCATGGCTTGGTGATGCTGCTCTGTTGCCTTATTCCGATACTGCTGGTGGTCGGGGCTTCCTTTTTGGGGCTGCAGCGGAGTGCCCTCATCTGGGTTTTCCTGCTGCTCTGCCCGCTGACCCATTACTGGATGATGCGGGGGATGCATGGCAAACTTTCTGGCGAGAATAAAGAGAAAAAAGGCGGGGAGGAGAAGCCAGCATGCCATTGAAAACTCGCGAGTCTTTGGCATTTTGGTATGAGCGGCACCAGCGCAAAGTGATGCTGGGCGCCTTTGTCGCTTTTACTGTTGTCATGCTGTATGTCATGCATCCATCGTGGTTTATCTAAAGACTCAAACAAAAATTTTCCCGTTTCAACTCATGAAAGCGCGCTGGGCTTTTGCAGCACTGATATTGATAGTGGCACAAGCACGCAGCGCCCTCGCTCATTGCCCATTGTGCACGATGGGAGTTGCGGCGGCAGCGGGCGGTGCCGCGTATCTCGGCATAGATAAAGCGATCATTGCGCTGTTTGTGGGTGCTTTTGCTGTTTCCACGGGCTGGTGGGTGGGAAAGAAAATAAAGAAAAAATTTATTCCGTTCCAGTTGGCGGCAATCGTTGTTCTTTCCTTCCTGCTGACGGTGGTTCCTCTTCTTCCCCTGTTAGAAAGGATTTATCCTTTGTATATCTCTTGGGCGGGGGATTATGGCTCGCTGCTGAACAGGACGTATGTCCTTAACCTGAGCTGGTTCACGAGTGCTTTAGGCGGCTTTATAGTCGGCATGGCACCCGGGCTGAGCCGAAAAGTAAGTGCCTGGCGTGATGGAAAATTAATCCCTTTTCAGGGCGTCCTGCTCACTATCAGCCTACTACTCATTGTTGGTGTTCTGCTGCAGTTGGTGATGTGAGATGGAAGCGCTTCTGTTTTCCCTGCTCTTTATTGTCGGATTTTTTCTGGTGCTATTGCTCGTGCAGTCCCTCGCCAAAAAGCAGTTTTGCGCTTTGTGCGGCGCCGTATTCCTGACATGGGTTGTGCTGCTGGCACTTTATTTTATGGGAAGCTTTGAAAATAAAATTATTATCGCTCTGCTGCTGGGGCAATCGACTGTAGGGCTGTTCTATCTCCTGGAAAAGAAAGTTGCCGAGCCGCTCAAGCTGTTCCGCTTGCCATTCCTGTTGACGCTTATTGTTCTTGCTTACATGATGCTTACGTTTTCTCCATTTACCGGAACGCTTCTGCTGGTGCTGGGCAGTTTGTGGTTGGTCTTTGTGGTACTCTATCTGTCCCGCCAAAACCAGAAGCTTAAAACTCTCACCGAAAAAATCATCGCCTGCTGCAGGAATTGGTAAGAGAGATGGTGGTGGAGGAGATGGGGGCAGAGAAAGGGAGAATGTTAATAAACTTCGGAAT
>CAZOPZ010000050.1:0-7363 GCA_964582035.1 uncultured Methanosarcinales archaeon
AATGCCAGAACTCAATACACCTTTTCTCTCTTGTCTATCTTAACAACAAAAAGAGTGGAGTTTTCATAACGCACAAAATAGAGAATTCGGTAATCACCAACTCTGACCCGAAAGACTTTAACCTCCGCATACCCCTCAACTCTCTTCACGTCTTTCGGAAAAGGATTTTTCGCTAGCTCTTCAATTTTCTTGATTATTCTTTTTATATCAGCTTTGACGGCGAGCTTCTTGAGAAAGTGAGAGGCCTGCTGATCATACTGCACAGAAAACATTGTTTAAAGCCCTAATTCTTTCTTGAGCTTTTCATGAGAAACAAATCCAGAACCAGTGCCGGCTTTGGCACGGGTGATACAGCCATCCAATAATTTCTTCTCCTCCGTGGTGAGGCGCGTGTCTTCTACGGCTTCGATAAGATAGTGCACATCGCTTTTTAAGTGTGTTACTTCCTCCCGCAGGCCGGTAAGGGTTTCCAGAATCGCTTGTTGGACGCTAACTTCTGCCATAGTGGTTTGCTATAATTTTGTTTTTATAAAAATCTATCGCTCTAAAAATTAAGAAAAAAGTTTTGTTCTGAAGACCTATTTTCTCAACAGCACCAGCGCCAGCAGCCCGATAGTGACCAGCAAAACCATCGGTGTGAGGGCTTGCGCTTTGGCCGTATTGGATTCGTAAACAACCATTCCAGAGCTATCTGGAGCAATCACCCGAACAGCATTTCCTGTAAAAGAGGATGAACCCACGCTTTCTGCTTTTTTGTCCTCTTTCTCACCGGGCTCTGACGCTTCTATCCTCATCGTTTCCGTGAGCTCTTTGAGGGTTTTCTGCGCATCTTTTCTGAGCTTTACTTTGAGGTTGTATTCACCGTTCTCAACAGCACTATCAATGGGAAGCCGAAAAGCTAGAATTTTTTCTTCGAAGGGCTCCAGTGTGCCGGACTGCAGCAGCTGCTCTCGGGGAACTGTTCCATCACGGCACGAATAGCATTTCGAGCCGCGATACAGATAGCTCCAGACTTCGTACTCGTGCGGCTCTTCATCGCCCTGCAGGGAAATGCTGACGGGCAGGAGTTCGCCAGCCGTAATGGATGCAGGCAAGCCAAGCATGGAGAAAGAAAAATCAGCTGAGGAATCTGCTGCTGTTTCCTGCCCTCCTGTTGCATCATTGCTCGCAGAATCTTCCTCCGAGCAGAGCGTTCCCTCCTCTTCATCGACGGTAAAAGGCTTTTCCGCACGAACATCCAGCCCTTCGACAACCAGCATCGCGTCCTGCGAACCGGCAGTGCATTTAGGAAAGAGCTGCACGGGCAAGGTAAGCGCATACTCCATGTCTTCTTCCCGCAGATGGATTTTAGTTTCGGCGCTTATCTTTCTTCCTTTGCTCTCTGCCCAGAGCGTTACGGCATACTTGCTGGTCGTGCCTTTCGTAATATCCAGCTTTATTTGCAGCAGATCGCCAAAACGAGGCTCGGAAGGCGTTATCTCGTTGATGGTTATCGACGACAATTTCTCAGGGGAAGTCCCGCTCAGAGGTGTCAGGCTATTCTGGAAAACAATGAGCATTTTCTCAGCAGTATTGTCTGAAGTATTAGCATCTTGGCACGTCGGAGAGAGCTGGGCTTTCAGGAAATAGACACGGTCCTGCTCCGGGCTCTGCGCCGTCCAGGATTTCTGGTTCGCATTTGTCGTCGTCACTTTCGCTTTGACTATTTTTCCAAAAAGGTCTTCAATCCAATACTCGATGCGGAACGGAAACGTGCTGTTCGTCGGCTTGGGGGTGAAGGTGATTTTCTCGCCATCGGCGTGGAAGAGGGTTTCATTCAGGACGATAGAAAGGCCGATATCGCAGGAAAGAGTGGCTGGATCGAGGACAGAAAGAGAAAAGTTTATCGAATTATCTGCTGGATTGTCTTCTGACACGGTGCTTTCAACAACCCGGCCAAAAATCAGGAGGTTGCCGGGAGCCGTTGGCGTAAAGCTTCCGGTATTAGCGCCAGTGCTGCAGCCAATTCCTTTGGTGAATGTGGCATCTTTGAGCAGGTTTCCAACTTCGTCATGAATGGTGTAAGCAACGGTCACGTTGTCTTTTTCGCTGCAGTTTTTTGGAGAAATGGCGATATGGAAAAGGCCGTCGTACAGCACACCAAGATACAATGGGCTGAAAAGTTGCGGCGAGAGAACAATATTTTCTGTCGAAGCGGCCGGCGGTGTAGGCTCTTCCGGAATAGCTTTATTCGGCAAGCCGGGCGTCGGCGGGGCGGCTTTCCAGGTGCCGTTAAGGAGTTGGAGGGAGTTCCCATCGCCATTGGCTCCAATAGTATTCGTATAATTCATTTCAGCGGCAAGGCTTCCGTTGGGGAAAAAAAAGAAAACACTATCGCCACCATCATTAAGGCCAGCACCTATTCCTGATTTTACGGTATATATCGAAGAAGAAATGGGCGTTGCATTAAATCCAGTGAAATTAAATCCATCGGCAATAATAAGTGCATATGCTGATTGGCGAACCTGAAATTCTGTTAAATTATCTTTCGTTTTATTGCGCAAAGCAAGATCCGCGAGCAAAAAACCACTTAAATTCTGATAAGAGCCGGTAAACACTTCCACGTATTCTTTATCAGATGGACGATATACAATTTCTGTAATTTCAATGTCGGCAAGAACGGAAGCTGCAAAAATGGTAACAAAGAGCAAAAAAAATGCAAGCCCCCTCATCCCACAGCCCCGAGAAAAGCCTCCATATATAGTTTTCGCTGCATTTACTATTTTAGAATACTAAACAAAGCTTTTAAACGAACTTGCACTTAAGTACTTTCATGGGACTATTCTTTCATAAGAGATCGGCGGCTGCGCCTTTCCCGCAGGCAGATCTGCGGGCGCTGCGTTTTCCCGTCACGCCGCCGCCGGAACGCATTATCGAGCCGGAAAAAGTGAAAGAAGCGGCGGGGATTATGCCGAGAAGACCCATGGCAGCGACGCCGCAAATGAAAGCCAAGGCGTCAGAGCAGGAGATGGCGATGCCTCTGCAGCCAGCACATGCTGAGCTTTTTCCAGAAGGGCCGCTGTATATGAAAGTGGATGCCTACCAATGTGTCCTGGGAGAGTTGGATAGCCTGAAAGGGGATCTCAACGATTTTCGGGAAGTTTCTCACACCCTGGAAAAATCAGAATTGAATGAAGAATCACGTTTTTCCGATCTCAAAAAGATGGTTCGGGCAGTCCATGATCGGCTCCTGGAAGTGGATGGGCTGCTCTTCAAAACAGAAAGGTGATACCAATGGAACGCATGCCCGTGTTTGTCAAAGTCGAAGAATACAAAGAAGTCTTGCACCTGATGAAGACCATTCGCCGCAAGCTGGAAGAGGCGAAAGAAACATTAGGAAAAGTGCATGAATTGAAGAATGAAGAAGACCACCAGCTGGACCTCTGGGAGAATACGCTGGTGGAAATCGAAAAGAAAGTCGATTTTATCGACCAGTCATTAAATGAGCCGGAACAATACTAAGGCATTGTAATATGGCGAAGCACCATCGGAAAACGCAGCATCGGAGCATGAGCAGAACGCATGCTGCAGAGCGCCGAGAAGGAAAAAAAGCGCCCGAGTACATGGTGCAGATCGCCGATCCCCAGATGCTCCGCAAAGGGATTCTGGAAACGTTGCGCGATGTTATTGTCTTCATGCAGGGATATGAGCAATTCATCCGGGTGCAGCAGGAGAAAGTGGCCATCTTTAATTCTTTGAAAGCGACCACCAAAGAGCTTTCTGTGCTGATCGATGGGAATTTGCACCGCTATTTTCCCAAAGGAGAGCTGCAGCCGATGAAAGTGGGCGGGCCGCAGGAAGAGATGAAATTGCCGCCCCTTCCTGAAGAAGAGAGGGGAGAAGAGGCTTCTCGCAAAGAGCCGGAAGAGCGGCTGGAAAAGAAGCCTGTAGAACGGAAACCCAAGAGCGATTTGGAGCAATTGGAATCGCAGCTGAAAGACATAGAAAAGCAGCTGCAGAGAATACAATAAGTAAGTTTATAAAAAAGCTATTTCTTTTTGAAAAGTTATGCGGACGTATCCAAAAAGATTTTGCTTTTTAAGCGCCCGCTCGTAAACTCGCGGACGTGCCGGAGTGGCCAAACAAGCGGGAGTAGCAAAGTGGCCAAATGCGGCAGACTCAAGAAAATTGAGTGATGAGCTATCAAGCGATGATCAGTTAGTTCCCATTAATTGAGGAATCTGTTCCCTTAGTGGGTTCGCAGGTTCGAATCCTGCCTCCCGCACATTCTATATCTTCATTTTTTAATTCATTTAAGAAGTATCAACTACCAAATTATTTTTTTCTTTATTGAGATCTTACCCCCATTAAAATTTATAAAGAAAAACATTTACGTAGTGTTCACAGTAATAGAATCGTGAATAAAAAAATTAACATGGAAAATATAGAAAGAACAGTTGTTGCAAACTTCGAAAATATTAAACAATCATATGGCTTGTCAAATTTAAGCCAACGAAGATTAAAAGATAAATGTGTGCTTCCCCTCCGAGCTAGTCCCGTATTAGCCTGCTTATGTGCGCATTTAATTGGCGATGGGAGCCTTAAACTTACCAATAAAAATCAAGGTTCCATCAGATTTTATGGCAAGAAAGAGAAACTCCTGAGTATAGCCCAAGATTATCAGTTGATATTTGGGAGGGAAGTCTTATTGACTAGAAGAAAAAGAAGCAAAGAAAAAGAGGAATTTAAGATACTGTTTTATGATACGCACATGGCTAGAATTCTTGCATTTATAGGAGTTCCTACTGGAGATAAGATTCTCTCAGCATTTAAAGTACCACCCTGGATTATGAACGGTGACAAGGAAATGAAGAGGTCATTTCTACAAGCCATCTGTGATGATGAGTTGGGAGGGGTGTATAAAATCAAGCGAAACACTTGGCTGGGATTAAGATTTAAAATGTCAAAAAAGAAAGAATTTATCCAGCAACATCTTGTTTTCTTGGAACAGTTGAGAAGTCTATTGAAAGAATTTGGAATTGAAACTTCAAAAATCAAAGTGGTGCCTAACCAAGCCTATAACAGAAAGGATGGGAATATAAGTTATCCGGCATATTTTAAAATTATGAATGCCAAACCAAATAGACTAAAATTTTATAACGAAGTTGGATTTAAACTGGAAACAGAAAAAAGAGAAAAACTAAAGATGTCGCTGGAGTAATGGAAATCATTCAACTAGTACTTTTTTTCTCGAAGAGTTTGGGGTTGATAAAGGGCTTTGCCTCTTATGTGAGGATCCTGCCGTCCGCAGTTTTAACAAACATTTTTAAATAGCGAAAAGAATCTTCTTCCCAAAACAAAAATAAGATTAGATAATAATAAATAAACAAAAAATACAGTGAGGTTTAATACATATGCCAGTTGAAATATGTGCCATCGGCGGCTATTCCGAAGTCGGAAAGAATTCTACCGCCTTAAAAGTGGATGACGAAGTCATCATTCTTGATATGGGGCTCCATATGGAGAACTATATCCGCTATACGGAAGATGAGGAAATCAGCGCCCTGAGTTACGAGGAGCTGCTGCAAGTGAATGCCGTTCCAAACTATCATCTTATAAAAGACTGGAAAGAAAAAGTGATCGGCATCGTGCCCTCCCATGGGCATCTGGATCATATAGGGGCGGCGCCTTTTGCGGCTTCGATCTTCCCCCAGGCACCCATCATCTGCACGCCCTATACGGCAGAAGTGCTCAAAGGCATCATCCGCGATGAAAGGATGCGCCTTCCCAACAAGATTATCAGCGTGAACATGAACTCGCGCTACCGGCTGTCCAAGAATATCACGCTGGAAATGGTAAATGTCACGCATTCCATCCCCCATTCTGCGTTAGTGGTGGTACATACGCCCTATGGAAAAATTATCTACGCAAACGACTACAAGTTTGACCGCCATCCCACGCTGGGGCAGCGGCCCAATTATGAGCGGCTGGAGCAATTGGGAAAAGAGAAGCCCCTGCTGCTCATCATCGAAGCGCTCTATCCGCACATCCACGGCAAAACGCCGTCGGAGTCCGTCGCCAAGCAGATGCTGGAAGATGTCATGCTGGGCGTGCAGGCGCAGGGCAAAGGCATGATCGTGACGACATTCTCTTCCCACCTGGCGAGGCTGAAGAGCATCATCGAGCTGGGCAAGAAGCTGAATCGGAGGATTGTGTTCCTCGGCAGGTCGCTCTCTAAGTACGTCAGTGCCGGCGAGCGCATCCAGCTGATCAATTTTGAAAAAGATGCGCAGCTGGTCAAGCAGCGGGACAAGATGGAGCGGATACTGAAAGATATCGACAAGCGCGGCAAAGAGAAATATCTTTTGGTGGTTACGGGCCATCAGGGAGAGCCAAAAGCCATCCTTTCCAGAATGGTGGGGGGGCAGCTGCCTTTCCGCTTTGGCACCGGAGATGTGGTCATCTTCAGCTGCGGGGTCATTCCCGTCGAGCTGAACAAAGAGAACCGGCAGAGATTGGAGCAGCAGCTGCAAGCCGTGGGCGTACGTATTTTCCGCGACATCCACGTGTCCGGACACGCCTATCGGGAAGACCATCGCGATATGCTGAACCTGCTGAAGCCGCAGCACATCATTCCGTCGCATGCGGGCCAGGAACATGCCCACAACATGGCGGGGCTGGCTGCTGAGCTCGGCTATGAGCTGAACAAGAACATCCATCTCATGGAAGACGGAAAGCGGTTTGTGGTGGGGTAAATCTTGGTGTTGTGTCCGGATAAGAATCTTTTCAGGTTTACATCTCCTGCTCTTGGGGTGCTTTAGCTCTTTTGGCTCTAAAAAAACGCAAATGAACTTTTATATTTCCAATGTGGAATAAAACAGTTTAAAGAGATTCCACCCGCTTCTTCACAACTAGCGAGTAGAACACAGCAAATCTTATATAGAACCCCTCGCTGAATGGCTTCTGAGGAATTGTCATGAAACTCGTCTTAGCTGATCCCAAGTACTTCAAAGAAAGCGTCGCTATCATCTCTGATTTAGTGAGCGAAGTCAAGTTTAAAGCGACGACGGACGGGCTGGAAGTGGTGGCCATGGATCCCGCGAACGTAGCGATGGTCGTTTTCAAGCTGCTGAGCAGCTGCTTTACGCAATATGAGGTTTCCGGCTCTGAAGAAGTGACGGTGAATCTCAATCAGATACGCCAGATTCTGCGACGAGCGAAGAACGATGATGTGCTGACGCTGGAAACGGAAGAGAACAAGTTCAAAATCGTCCTGAAAAGCGCCACGAAACGGGCTTTTTCCGTGCCGGTCCTGGAAGCAGATGCCAAAGAGCAGCGGGTGCCGGAATTACGGTTCCCGCTCAGCGTGGAGATGGATGCCCAG
>CAZOPZ010000050.1:7406-7672 GCA_964582035.1 uncultured Methanosarcinales archaeon
TGGCTGATGCCATTGAAGATGTCAGTGTGGTAGCGGAATCCGTGACGCTGTTAGGCGAGCCGGAGAAGCTGTCGGTGAAAGCGGAAGGAGAACTCTCTAAAGCTTTCATTGAAATACAGCCCAATGAGAACACGGCCATACGAGCGGAGGGCGACGATAAGCACAAAGCAAAATATTCTTTGGAATATTTACGGAAGATGATTGCCGGCAGCAAGCTGGCAGATAAAGTGACGCTGCGCTTTACCAACGACTATCCGTTGCAGCTG
>CAZOPZ010000051.1:0-5963 GCA_964582035.1 uncultured Methanosarcinales archaeon
GGGTATCAGGGGATTTTTCCCCGTACGTACTTAAGTCTGCCCGCAGGCCGCTCGCTCGGTCTGTTCTGGCTTGTAGTCTCGTCCAAAGCTTGCAGCTTCATCGCGGGAACAGAACAATGTGTTTCTTTTGAACAATGGAAATTCCGAGCTCGCCTCTTGGCCAAGCGGGCAGACTTGACTTAAGTACTTACTACTTTTCATTTAAAGTATATAGTTGTCCCCCAATTTCCTGCAGCCGAGCACTATCCTGCACGCCCGTAGCCCAGTGCTCCGGCCAGCACAGGCCATGCCGAGCTCCTGCTAATGCGCCAAAGATCGCTCCCGTCGTATCGCAATCGCCGCCATAATTCACCGTTTCTATCAGCCCTTCAACCGGATTATCCCAATATTTCTGGAACATAAAAAGCGCAAACGGATACGAGCAGAAGACCAGCGAATTCGATTTCAAATATCGATGGGCCTCGTCAGCAGAAACATCCCGGTTCTCGGCTATCCACTCCAAGCGCTCAAGCAGTGTTCCTCTCTCCGCAAGCGGATAGTCCGCCGGCGTTTCCTGTTCTACAGAAGTGCACAGCGAGGTGGTCTCCCGCAGGAACGAGTTGCGGTCAATGCCTTCGAGAAGGGAAGAGATCGCATACGCCTGCACCACTCCGGAAGCCAGGGAGCGCGGATCGCGATGGGTTATGTTGCCGACGAGGTGCGCAAAGTGCAGGCCTTTCTCGAGACTCATTGTCGCATGCATCCATAAGCCGAGCGGCGCCATTTTCATGGCTGGGGCGTTGCCCGGGCCGCCGATGACCCCGGATTCGTATGGTGATTTGCCTGCTAAGAGGTTCTTGAACCCGTCGATAGTGGTCCAGCCGAAGCCGCCGAAGACTGTTCCATCGGGCTGCAGGCGTTTGGTGTATTCTGCAGCCTGCCGTTTAGCAATATCTTCAAGGTCAAAGCCGCGCTGTGCAACCAAGGATTCAGCGAGCGCTATCGTCAGGATCGTATCGTCGGTATATTCTCCTTTCTGGAAATCTCTGGTCCAGTAGCGCAGCTTGCCGAACTCATCCTGCTGCACAAGATTGCCGTTCTCATCTTTTACGAGCACGGGCGCCAGGAAATCGGTAATTTTTCCGGCGTACTTCCGGATCTGCTCTTTCTTCCAGCTTTCCACCGGCATGCCCAGCGCATCGCCGATGGCGCAGCCCAGCAACGTCGATTGGTAATGGTCTTTGAGATTCATGATTCACCCCTTTCTCCTTCAAGGATGGCTTCTCCTTCTTGCGCGACCCTTCGCGCTTTTTCTTTTTCTCCTAAGACTACAAAATCATCGACGGCAAATCCCGAGAGATCCTTTGGCGCATCTTTTTTCCATAGCAAAGCGACGTGGGCATGTTCCGGGATTTTTTTCAGACCGTACGCAATTGCTTCTTTTCTTTCGGCGCCCGGCAGCTGCGGGCAGAGAAGGCCCAGCCAGACGCAAATGTCATCTACCATCGCATACAATCCGTCCATCTCTGCTTTCGTGTCGACAGTTTTTTTCGTGCGGAGATACAGTTCCAGCGGCGTTCGGTAAGAAAATGCTAATTCCCGTCGTGCGGCCAAAGCCGGAACGTCAAATAAGAAGCCTTTGCCAAAATAAGGTGCTTCTAAAGTGACTTCATATGGAAAGAACCACTTGCGGTCTAAAACCTGCACTCGCGCCCGATAGGTGGTATGGATATCCTCTTTTGCCATTAAGGTTTGCAGCGTCATTTCTGCGGTATGGCCGTGACGGAGGTGTTTAATGGCGTCGTAAATTCTTAAGAACTGCTGGACGGCAGCATCTTCTAAAGAGAGTTCTGTCGTCGAAAGGAGGATGTGCTGTTCCGACAATTCCTGTAAGATCTCCCGGCAGCCGGCGGGCCGCAGTTCTCCGTCCGTCTGCAGGCCAAATTCAAATAAGACCGAAGGAACATCAGCCTGACTGGCCACGTACAACGTGCTGAAGTCCATCAGCGGAGAAAGGATAGTGGGATCTTTTTTTCCCCGTGCTAAGATGTCCCCACCCACATCAACCAGGACCAATCCATCATATCCTTCTTTTTTACAGAGTTCAGACAGGCTTTCAACTAGCGGCTCGGTTCCGGAGCGGAAACTGAGATTATATACGGTTGCAGGAAGGTGCTCCTGCTGAAGGGCTTCTGGAAGGTGTGCATCAATAAAAGCATCAAGGGACGAGAAAGGCACGGGATTGAGAGAAGGCCGATATCGATAGGTATTCCTCGTGACTCTGTTTATCGGCTGTTCTTCTTCTCCATTATACCGATGCCAGGCTCCCGGGCTACACACGCCGGCAAGATCGGCAGGTATGCCTTGCTCACGGAAGTGGGCCAGAACAAGAGTGGCACTGACAATGTCGTTCCCGCCGCCGGTTCCTATGATCAGCGGCTTTTGGTACGGGATGGTGAGTTTCATGTTTATTTTTTTCAGACCTCTCCGTTCATTTTATCTGCAGCATCCGTTCAATCGGTTTCAAAGCACGTAAGCGTATCTCTTCCGGCACCGTCACTTCCGGCTGCTCCGTTTCCAGGCATCTGACAATCTTGTCAAGCGTGATCTTCGCCATGTGCTGGCAGGCGATGGCGCACGTCCTGACAAAATCTATCTGCGGGAATTCGTTCTGCAGGTTCGCCGCCATCTCACATTCGGTGCCGAGATAGAGGCGCTGCAAGGAGGGATGCTCCCGCACATAGCGGATCATATGTGATGTCGAGCCGCAGAAATCAGCTTCTTTTCGGACTTCGGGAAGGCATTCCCAATGCACTAAGACAGCGGTCGTCGGGCTCTTTTCTGTTTCTCCCGGCTGATGCTTCGGCAAATGGTACTGCGCCCGAATATTCTGGACCATCTCCAGAGAAATATTTTCATGCACTTCGCAGGAGCCGTGCTCCGTATCATATTTGCCCGGATAGATCAATTCCAGCGCACTGCCCGCTTCCCGCAATTCGTCCTGCAGGTTTTCTCCCATCAGCGAATCGGGAAGGAAAATGACCCGGTCAGTGCCGAAGTCTTTTGCGGCATGCTGCACCACCTGCAAGCCATTGGACGACGTGCAGCAATAATCGGCTTCCGCTTTCGCATCCGCGTAAGAATTGATGTAGAGAACGACGGGAAGGCCAGGAAATTCTTTCTTGTACGAACGAACGGCCGCTCCGCGAAAAGGATCTGCCAAACTGCACCCGGCCTGCATATCGGCGATGAGCACTTTCTTGTCCGGATTAAGAATCTTTGCCGTTTCTGCCATGAAGCGCACGCCATCAAAGAGAATGATTGGGTTGTCCGATTTTGCAGCATACTGTGCCAGCTGCAAAGAGTCACCGCGCTCGCCTTCGCCGGACAGATTATAGACAAGCGGCGCCATGTAATTGTGGCCGAGAATGAGAACGTTTTTCTGCTCTTTCAGCTGCAGGATGCGCTCAATCGTTTCTCGCTGTGCCAGAAAGTCGAGGTACTGGTCGCCGCTGCTTTTCTGGAAAGCATAGTGGATCTGTTCGAATGTTGCCATGAGTTTTATTCCCTATAATTGAGCGCGATGGCGCTTAATAAATTTAATGCACTAAGCACCGATTCCCGCTGCATGCACACTTCATCGCCGAGCATGAACCGGAGGTAGCCCATACGGAGCAGATTATCGATATCTCCGATATCCGCGCAGCTGGGTTCTAATGAAGAAGCAAAAGAGCTGCAAATTCTCGAGGCCACGATAGCATCTTTATCTTTCGTAAGGATACCTTCAACAGCAGCCAGAAGATGGTGGGGCTTTTGCACTTCGAGGTAAAGATCGCCGCGCGCGGCCATGAGATGCCCTTCACCATTCCACTGATTTTCGACATACTCCAGCCCTTTCATCGATTCAATTTTCAACACGGCTTGGGCTTTCGGATCAAGAACTAGCAGTTCCGTAATGTCTTGGGGCCGTTCGACAAAAGACAACATATATCGATGCAGGCCAACGGTTATAGCAGCTTCAATGTACCGTTTATCAGTCTCTGTGAAATAGCCGTCGATGTGCAACGAAGGATCCGGAATGTTAACACTCTCCCCTGGGCCGATGACTCGTTTCGGGCCCTCCTGCATAATCAAGCGATTCCCATCCACTTCAAGCACCGTTGCGGACTCCTCGCCGCCATGAAAATAGGCCGTAACCGGGGTGTTCACGGTAATCTGGTGCGTCAGCTCAATACTGGTAAAAGGCGGCACGCCGTACGTCTTCACCCGCAACTGTCGGCATTTCAAGTCTATCCAGAGCTCTTTTTCTCGAGCATTATCCTGCAATCTCTTTAACGTATCTTCCAAAGTGCCTTTCACGGGCATGACGGTGTTCAAGCGCAAGCCGCTCACAAAAGGATGCCGAGCTACATCGTCGATAAACGGCGCGTAAGGCGGGATCGTCACCAGGGCATTTGGTTCCATGGGAAAAAAAAGCAAAAAAGCTGGCTCAGGCCAGCTTCATGCTCTTTGCACCTCCGGCAGCTTTTGCGCTTCCGAAGTAAACACTTTTTCCGGACGTGTCGAGCACCGGAACTGGCAAGCAAAGATGGGCCACCGTATTCAAAGTACTATAAGCCGCTTCTAACTCGGCCACCGTGGCGTCGTCCATCTCTGGCGTTTTTTCCACTTTCATTTTTTTGAGGAAGTCATCGAGACTGCCTTGGTGCTCTTTGGTCTTCTGCCGGGTGCGCTGCAGTTCCAGGTGGCTGATAAAATGCAGTACTTCTCCTTTGCCCTGAGGAAAGCCAACCGCCACGTAGGGCTTGCCATATTTCTCTTCCATCTCCTCGCTCGTAATGATGGGAGTTACCCCTTCTCCGACAATGTCGTAAATGTCACTGCTTCCCTCCAGCCACCACTGCGGCTTACACTGGGCATAATTCATGCCGATGAACCTTCGTGCCAGGTCGGTGGGGCATTGAATCTCTACCACGTCGTCACTGGTTTTCGCTGTTCTTTTTAATTTTCCCGGGAATACCTCCATCACTAAGCCAATGGACCAGTCGGTGCTTACCAGCCGTCCCCCATCTGCTACGAAAGAAGCTACTCCCTCTTTTGTTTTTTTCTCCAGTGCGCCATACGACGCACAGTTCACATACATCACTCGCCCCCCATTATGGCTGCCTATTTCTGCAGGAGAAATAGAGGCGTAGGGAACGTTTATCGTATCCAGTAATACGTCTACGTGGTCGTATTGCCCCTGTACGACCACAATTTCTCCGAGTTCAATCCGTTGTAAGTTGTCCAGCACGCCGGGCTGGTACAGCCTACTCGCTTGCTGAAAAATCGCTCCGGTTGTTTTGTAGGTTTTTTTGGTTACCATTTTTTTTCCTCCGTTGTTTTATTTAGCCTCGTTATTGAGCAGACTTTTGCTCTTCGTGCTCTTCCCGGCCATGCCACTCTTGTAGGCCGATTTTACGCCCTCTAAAAGTTCTGGTGCCGCACGAATTGATTCCATCACGGTGCTTATGCCTTTCTCGTCCTGCCGTGCCGCAAGATTTTTTTCAAAATCCTCAAAATACCCCCAGCTCTTGGCTACCAAGCCCATGGCAACATCAACAACGCGGAGAGGATCGTAGACCGGAACAATGTTTTGTGTGCCAATAGTTTCTCTCCATTGTGCAAGGACTTCTTCATCTCTGCCTGGAAATTCCTTATGTAAGAGGCGGATATCATACTTCTCCGCAAGTTGTTTCCACACCTGCAGGGAATTCAGTTCACCCTGAAGCCCATCGCCAAGGTACTTTTTTACCTGAGCCGGATTTACCCCGTCGTAGAACTTCTCATCTCCTAAGATGAACAAAAAAGGCTTTTCTGCTTGAGGCATCTGAGCGTGCTCCAGCATAAAATATGCCCAGAGCTCGTAGCTTTCCCTGATGCCCGGGCCGCCACGGCCTTCGCCAAGCAAGGCTTTAAGCTTGGCATCCAGGCCAACGCCTTTG
>CAZOPZ010000051.1:5973-7539 GCA_964582035.1 uncultured Methanosarcinales archaeon
CAAAGTCTGCTACCTGCAAAGCATAGTCGTCAGAAACGGCATCACCAATGACCGAAAAACTTATTTCTACATCATCGCGGTACTGCGACAATGTCTGGTACAATAAGGGTGCGCGATCAAAGAATTCTCCTGGCCAGGTTTGCATGGAGCCCGTTCCATCAATCCCAAAAACGAGGGGATTTTTGCTTTGCGTCGTAATGGTTTTTCCTTTCGGATCAACGAGGCTCATATTCGGCTCTTTTTTCTTGCTGTACGTTCTCGGCCCTGCTGTTTTTGCTTTCTTGGCTAAGTCTTCCAAGTATGGCGCTTTCGCTTCATCGTACTTATAGCCACCCGGATTTTTCCATCCGGCCGTATCGTCGTATCCCCAACTGTACATTTTATTTTCCTCCGCGAGTTGTAGAGCTCTCGCTAGCTTGCTTTGTTTTTTAGTCCGTTCTACTCTTTCCTATTCCGACCTATGCCTTCTCCCAAAAATTTCATAGCGGACGTCGGACAACCGCGCTACCAGGTCGTCTTTCTGCCAGTTCGGCCGATCCAAAGGATTCGGCTGCACGAAAGGCCGAAAAAAATCCTGGAGCGGTTTGGGAACATGAGCTGGAAAAGCTTTCGTAAGCGGATCACCGCCCAATGCATAGAGCATGGTCAATCCCAATGAATAGATATCTGATTCAGGCAGCGGCGGCTTGCCGGCCGTTAATTCCGGAGCAGCAAACACCGGCGTGTAGCCAATGGCTGCAGTGTAGCGCTTCGGCCGCAGGCACGATAAGCCGTAATCGACGAGAAAAGCATTATCTTTCTTGGGCTGCACCATGATGTTAGCTGGCTTGACATCGCCATGCACAATGCCCTCAAAATGGAGGTAATTTAGTGCATTCAGCGTGCGTTGCGTCACCCAGCAGACATCTTCCGGATGGATCGCCTGGTGTTTTTTCACAGCATCTTCTAACGTTTTACCTTCGATAAAGCTCATGACCATGATGAAACTGCCATCGGGAGCTGGGAAATAATCCCGCATCGCGGGCAGCGAATGATGATGGATATTCCACAGCAGCCGGGCTTCTTCCCGCAGCAGCTGTTCATCTTCTTTGCTCACTTTGAGGTTCTGTTTTACGCAGGCTTTCTCTCCCAGGATGCGATGCCGCGCTTCATACGTCCTGCCAAAGCCGCCTTCAGCGATCTGCCGGACAATCTCATAGTTTCCCAGCGTTATCGGTTTCATGGTGGTTCTTTCTCGTCTCTTTTTATTTTCTAAAGAAGGGGTGTACGACTTAAATATTGCCTCCCCCCACGTGGGGAGTTATTTGGAGAAGGCTCCTCGGAGCGAGTAAAAGTTGTCGAGGGACTGAATGCCAAGAAGTTTAGTTCTCTTTCACCCACCGGTGCTCTTCGTCGGCAGTGGCGGTATGCCGGCCATCATCGTCGACAATCCGCAGTGTTTCCTCGCCAAACTCCCGGCAGAAACGTTCTCCTAATTTATTATTCAGCAGATAATCGCGAACTGCTTCTGGCACGAGCGACTGCCAGTCCTCTCCCCGGGCCATTTTGATGCGGACTTCCGTAGCC
>CAZOPZ010000052.1:0-7147 GCA_964582035.1 uncultured Methanosarcinales archaeon
CAAGAACCGCTACCGACCTGATGGCTGGAAATGCAAAGCCCAGAAAAACAAAGAGAAATTCTTCATGATATTTGCCTATCCGGGCATTTCGGGCTATTTGCATGTGGGGCATATGCGCGGCTTTTCATACACGGATGCCATCTGCCGGTACGAACGGTTATTGGGCAAAGAAGTGCTCTTTCCCGTGGGGACTCATGCATCCGGCAATCAGGCCATTGCTTTTGCCAAGAAAGTAGAAAGTAAAGACGAGAATTGGCTTGCTTATCTCCGAAAAAATGGCTGCCCGGAGAAGACCATTTCCAAGCTCTCCAATCCGAAAGAGGTTATCGCTTTCTTCAATGACGTATACGTAAACCATTACTGGAAAAGATTCGGCTTTCTCTGTGATTGGGAGCGCTTTACCTGCACGACTTTTCCGGATTACGAGAAGTTCATACACTGGCAGTTCAGAAAATTACAGCAAAAAAATTTGCTGGTGCAGAAGCCGTACTTTGCCACGGCCTGCATCGTGCACGGCCCCGTAGCCGTCGATCCTTCTGAAACAGACATCTCCAAAGGCGGCACTGCGGAAAAGCAGGAATACACCTTGCTGAAGTTTTCGTTAGGAAACGATCTCTTGGTCGCTGCGACTCTCCGGCCGGAAACTATCTTTGGGCAGACCAATCTCTGGATAAACCCGGAAGCGCAGTATGTGCGTGTTGCCGTCGAAGGCGAGTGCTGGATTCTCAGCCGGCAGGCAGCAGAAAAGCTGCAGTACCAGAAAGATGACGTGCTGCTGAAAGAAGACATCGATCCAAAAAAGCTGCTGGGGAAGATGGTGAAAGCGCCGGGCATCGGCCGGGAGATTCCGATATTGCCCGCTTCATTCTGCAATCCTCGTATCGGAACAGGCATCGTCACTTCTGTGCCGAGCGATGCGCCGTATGATTATGTGGCGCTCAAGACTTTGCAGGACGAGCTGCATGTTTCGCATCGCTACGGGCTGAAAGAGTATCTCTTTGCGGAGATTGATCCTATTCCCATCATTGCGACGGAAGGCTATGGCGAATTTCCGGCGAAAGAGATTGTGGAAAAGATGGGGATTACGTCGCTCGACGATCCAAAGCTGGAAGAAGCGACAAAAGAGATCTACAAAAAGGGGCATCATACGGGAACAATGCGCCCGAATGCCGGGAAGTATGCCGGTGTAAAAGTCGAAGAGGCCAAAGAGCGTGTTAAAGCGGAGCTGTTAGAAAAAAAAGAAGCAGACATCTTTCACGATCTGAGCGAAGAAGTGGTCTGCCGCTGCGGCCAGCCCGTGGTCATTCGGCGCATTGATGACCAGTGGTTCATCCGCTATTCGGATCAGGAGTTGACGGAGCGGAGCAAAGAGCACGTGCGGGAGATGACGATGTATCCGGAGGAATATTATGACCATCTTCCGGCAATCCTCGACTGGTTTGGCGATCGGGCCTGCGCACGGCTGGGAAACTGGCTGGGCAGTAGGTTCCCCTTCGACGAGCGTTGGATCATTGAGCCGATCAGCGATTCCACGCTGTATCCGGTGTACTACATCGTCGCAAAATATGTGCATAACGGCACGCTGACAGTTTCTGACCTGACGGAAGAGTTCTTTGACTATGTGTTCCTGGGCAAAGGGAAAAAGCAGGAGAAATGGGCTGCGGTAAAAGAAGAGTTCGACTATTTCTATCCGCTGGATCTCAATCTGGGCGGCAAAGAGCACAAGACCGTACATTTTCCTGTCTTCCTGATGAACCATGTGGCCGTGCTGCCGGAAGAGAAATGGCCCAAAGGTATTTTTGTAAATTGGTGGGTGACGGGCAAAGGCGGCAAGATCTCCAAGAGCAAAGGCGGCGCCGAGCCGATTCCCGATGCGATTGAGAAATATGGCGTAGATGCCATGCGCCTGTACTATGCGCACAGCGGCAGCCCGCATGCGGACGTGGTGTGGGAAGAGCAGGATGTCTTCAATTACAAGCGGACATTGGAACGGATTTTCTCGCTCGTGGAAGAGCTCAACGCGCTCACGGGAAAGAAAAAGCAAGCCATCGATGCCTGGCTGCAGTCCCGCTTCCATGGGCATCTGCATGCTCTTGGCGAGGCCATGAAACACTATGACTTACGGGCGCTGGCCTCTTTCACATACTATGCGATCGCTGACGATTTCCGCTGGTATTTACGCAGGGGAGGAGCGAACAAGCAGGTAGTTTCTGAACTGTTGGCGCACTGGTGCCGGCTCATGAACCCGATAACGCCGCACCTCAGCGAAGAGCTCAATCCGGGCAAAGAACTGGTTTCTGCTGCCCGCTGGCCGGAACATCAGAAGATGCTCGTGTCGCTGCCCGTGGAAGCAGGAGAAGAGCTGGTCAAGGGAACACTCGAGAGCATGCGTGAAGTGGTGAAATTAGCGAAGATAGAAAAGCCCAAATCTTTCACGCTCTTTATTGCGCAGGAATGGCTGTATGAGCTTTTTAGAGTCTTGGGCAAAGAAGTAGCGGTTACGCGTAATATGGGCGAAGTCATGAAGAAAGTGCTGGAAGTTGAAGGGCTTAAAGTGCGCGGCAAAGACGTGAGCAGGATTGTGCAGATGGTCCTGAAAGATCCGGCGAAGCTGCCGCGCCTCGTGCTGTCGCAGGAAGAGGAATTTGCAGTCATGAAAGAAGCGAAAGCCTTTTTAGAGCAGGAGAGTGGCTGTTCTGTTACCGTTCTCCGAGCAGAGGACAGTACGCATCAGAAAGCTTCTTCGGCCTTGCCCGGCAAAGTGGGGATTTTGGTGGAGTGAACAGGAGGTATAACGCTGCTTGCTGCCACTATTGAGTTTTTATCTCTCAAGTACCAACGTAATATTCTTGATAAAGAGGGCGGCATTCCGGATAGACTGTTCTGCCGGCTCTTTGTTGGCTTGGGGGATGGTTTGGTATGTGAAATGTCCCCTTTTCCACTTCTCGTCCTTGAATATTTCGAGGAGCTCATCGGCCCGCACCACCATTTTCTGATAGATGGTTAACAAAGCGACGTCCAGCAGGCCGGTATCGACGCAGTGTTTTTTGAAGGCTTCGTAGGTCTTTTTGTGCACGTCGGGCATTTCTGTCTTAATGCTTTTTGTCAGCAAAATTGCTTTTGCCGTGAAGAAGATGGCATAATACGCATGGGAAATGACAGCACTGTAAAACGTGGCATTTTCATCAACTTCCAGGAACTTCTTTGCGTTTTTTTCTTCAGTAATTCTCTTAAGTAATTTCGCAATGAGCAGCTCGTTCCCTCCTCTTTCAAGATAAACTCTGGTCAGTAAATCCACGTTCAAGGGCCTCGCTCAATATACTATAATATCCCTCCGCCCCATAGAGGAGAAGGGTATTCTGAACGATCTCTTTTCCATAATTTGCCTCTTTATTGATAAGCATTTCTAAAAATTCTGCTTTTTTGAAGACGTAGAGATGAATCTCCGGGATGCTCATTTCACAGGCTGATCGGAGCTGGGCATATACTCGCTTCGTATCCGCTGCATCGTCGATGATGAGAACAACATCAATGTCTGAGGCAGTTTTCTGCGTCTTTCTCGCATAACTGCCGGTAACCAACAGTGTGTAGAACGGCGTCGGCACTTTTGCCGCTGCTTTTTGGAGTGTATCATATGGTAACCATGGCTTGTGCCAGGCCAGATGTTCCGAGACAACGCCGGCGTATACCTGCGCTTTCAGGCTCTTATGATCCCATTGGTAGAGCAAGAGATTTCCTATTTTTTCCTCTTGAATGATGTTCTCATTCACCAGCGCTTTAAGGATGGTGAAGACATAGCTTTTAGACGTTTTTTTTGAGGACTCTTGAATCTCTTTAAAAGTAAATCTCTTCCAAGGCTCCGCGATCAGCGGCCCGAGTACCTGATGTTCTTTCTTAAGCATTTTACCCTATTTTTAGGACTATTTAGTCCTATTTTTAGGGATTATAAAAACCTTTCGCCATTGTCTGGAGGAAAAGTAGGGATTTTGGCGGAGTCGGAGGAAAGTGCCCATTTTGGCAGAGAGATTTTTATGTTAAAGTGAATAACATTATTCATCAAGTGAATCGGAATTCTTTGTTTGAGAAATCATGTTGAGCAAATCTCTTCACTGAAACTGAAACTCTCCGTGAATCGCTTGGCGATAGATATCTTTTCCGTGCAGCGCTTCGTAGAGGCGGAAGAGGGTGTTGCCCAGGGTATGGTGGCTTTGTTTGGTAAAAAAACCGCTATACTGAGTTCTGGTTTTCCCTAAGCTTCTTTTGGGTTTCTCCCCGAGGCCGGCACAGATCCACTGATAGGCAAGTTTCAGTTCTTCAACGGTCTCATTTGAGATGTCCCAGAGGAAAGCTTCATTGTCTTCTTTTTCTCGGTAATGTTCGGCTATGGTTCGTTCGACCCCACGGGCATGGCCTTCTAAAAACGTAAGATACCTGCGGGAGTGCAATTGCTTTATCTGTTGGAGATGGTGCGCATATTCATGGGCTGTTGTCGGGATGAAAGAGGAGCGAGGGGCTTCCACGAGCTCGATTAAACTAAAGGTGTAACCCCAGCCTTCATGGAAACTCATGGTACGCATTTTTCTCCCCCGATTTAGAGCATACGCTCCCGCCCCCAGCAGAGCTATGCCTATGCTTGTCCAGAGAGGGTCTGGGGACATTTCTAAAACTACATTTCGTACTATCTCTGCTGAACCTACAAAAGTAGAAACGATACCCCCTCTTGTGACCAATTTTTCCGCCTGCCCTGTTTCTGTTAGACGCGCAATTGCCTGGCGAGAATAAAATTGATGGCTTGGAAGATTTCCCCCGGTAAACCCCAAAAAATAATCAACTTCCGGATATATTTCTGCTAACAACTCCGGAACCTCTTCTTCTTTGACCAGCTTGCCAAAATCCAGCTTTCCTCTCTTTTTCAGTCTCTGCAGCCGCTCTAATTCGGCAGATTCTCTTGCCAAGACCTCTTCCAATACTGGAAGATTTTCTCTTCGGAGCAAGAGCTGTTTTAGGCGGTCGTTTTCAATAGTGCGTTTGTATTCGTCGCTGAGCATCTTCATCCACCTCAACTTTTCAGGGGCTTTTCTGCGTCATACTCCGGCTCTGTCACCGCCATCGCTTCTGTCAGTTCAAACGTTGTAGAATCTGGTTCCATCTTCACGGGCATGGTCTCCCGTAAGATACTTACTTTGTGAGGAGTTTGTGGCGGTTGTACTATCCTACTGGTTTCCAGCGCTGCATACTCTCGGGCCACGTCCGGCAAAGAAGTTCCCCGCAAGGCCGGCTGGCAATGCAAAGCGCTAGCAATGCTCCACGCCAGGCGCGGCGCATAGCCCCGCTCTTCAAGCGCTTTTCGAACCCTCTCGAAAAACTGATTTGCCTGTTCAGCATTACAAAAGAGCCCGTGCAGGCGAAGGAAATGCAGGTTTTCATTCCATCCATTCTTTCCGTTTGCGGGATGGGGATTTTCTCCAGTGAGCAATTCATAGGCGATAACTCCCAGAGAATACATATCCGTTTGGCGGTAGAATTCCCCGGCAGCAGTTTCCGGCGCGAGATACAATGGTGTTCCACAAATGTGCCCTAAATTCTTAGAATTACCGAAGAGCGGCTGTGCCATGCCATAGTCAATCAGTGTTGGCTCATGCTTTCCATCAATGATGATGTTTTCCGGCTTGATATCCCCATGCACGATGCTCCGCCGTTGGTATTCTTTGAGAGTATCTCCTACCTGAGCAATAATCTGCAGCCTTTCCTGAAGGGAAAGATCGCCACCGTCCATATGGTGGCGGAGCGTTTTTCCGTCTATTAGCCGAGTAACCAGCCCAGCCAGGAGCTGGCTTCCCCGCTCTTCGACAACAAGAAGATACGTGCCATCCAAGAATTCTACTGCCCCCCGGATGCCTGAACAGGTGTGGGAGATGGTTTGTTCGGTGTGGGCACGCTGGTAAGCGCTTTCTTCATCTTTTTTTAAATCCTGAATGATGGCCCGAGTCCCGGAGGGCAAGCGCTGCAGCTGCAGGGTCCCCTCATGATAGGAACAAGCCACCGGCACAGGGCCTTCTCCAAATTGTGGCAAAGGGGGAAGCCCGGAAAGGATGGGCCGCAGCTTTACGGCTGCGCCGAGGTCATCGCCGCTCCTATAGGTCACCCCTTCACCGCCGGCGCCCAGGAGCTGCTCTTCCCTTAAAGTTATAGAGCGATTGCGAAGAGGTATGGGATACTCCCCTCGCCCAAAATGGTTAAGCATCTGATTTACTGTGGGTTGCCTACCAAGATCGCGGAGGACTATGTCATCAAGAATGATTAGTTCATCGTCGGGTATTTCGGGGTTCTGTGCCATAAGCAGGTTGGAGAAGCGGTTATTTATAAACTTTTCTATATTTTAACTACTTTTTAGTAAACACACAGTACTGGCAGAAAAGGCACGTTTAAAAGAAAGAATGATTTTTTCTTAAGCCATGATTTTCAACAGGAGCCGGAGAACCCTCATCTCCTCTCACGAACGTTCCTGCCGGACAGCGCTTTCCCAAGCCCGCGGCCTGATGTTCCGCCGCAAGCAGAACCTTGTTATGGAATTTCCGAAAGAAAAACGGGTTTCCCTGCATATGTTTTTTGTCTTCTTCCCTATCGACGTTCTCGTACTCAACGGGAACAAAGAAATCATTGAGATAAAGCGAAATTTTAGGCCTTTTTCATTCTGGCACTCGCGGCAGAAAGGGAAATATGTGGTCGAACTGGCGTTTTTTGGTGAGTATGAGCAGGGGGATGTACTAGAGTTTTAAAGCTATTAAGCAAAAGGTGCTTCCACCCACTTCATATTACTTCCCGTACGTATTAAGTCTGCCCGCAGGCCGCTCGCTCGGTCTGTTCTGGCTTGTGGTCTCGTCCAAACCTTGCAGCTTCATTGTAGGAACAGAACAATGTGTTTCTTTTGAACAATAGCCGTTCCGAGCTCGCCTCTTGGCCAAGCGGGCAGACTTGACTTAATACGTATAACTTCCCGATAGATTTATAAAAAAGACCCTTCCTTTTTGCTGCACATGAAACGCAGTTCACGCCGCTGGAAGAAAAAAGGCCAGATGCGCTGGAAATGGCAGCGCAAGAAGATCAAGAAGGCCAAGAAGCGGCGAAAGCTGCAGGCGACGTAGAG
>CAZOPZ010000053.1:0-7046 GCA_964582035.1 uncultured Methanosarcinales archaeon
CATTTGCCCTAGAAAACCTTATAAAATATCTTCCCTCGGACTGCTCAGAAGCGCGGGTAGCCAAGCGGCCAAGGCAATCGCCTGCAGATCCGCTAGGATGAGCCTTTCCGGGCAATGACCAGAAGACAGCGATCATTCGAGGGTTCGAGTGGTGCTCAGGTTCGTGCTGAGCGCACGAAAGTCCCTCCCCGCGCTTTTTTCCGATAATCGTGCACGCCACCATGCCGCCAAAAACCATCTCTTCTCTGGGATTAGCTGCACTGGTGCAGGAACTCCAATTTCTGGTAGGGGGAAAGATTGCCCAGATTTATCAGCCGGAAAAAAAAGAAATCCTGCTGCAGATTCACCTGCCGCAGCAGGGCAAGAGGCTTCTGAAGATCATGGCTGGAAAAAGATTGTTCCTTACCGAGCAGAAAGAAATTCCCCCACAACCTTTCAGTTTCTGCCTGCAGCTGCGGAAATATCTGGACAATGCCACCCTAAAAAATCTGCAGCAGCAGGATGCAGAACGCATCATTATCTTCACTCTCGAAAAAAAACAGCGCTATTTTCTGGTTGTTGAACTGTTCGCCAAAGGAAATGTTATTCTCACTGATGAGCATTGGAGCATCTTGGGTGTTCTTGAACAGCAGCGCTGGAAAGACCGCACTATTAGAGTAAACGAAAAATACGTCTTCCCAACACCCGGGATTAATTGGAAAACGCTGACAGAAAAACAGCTAAAAGAGCTTTTGCAGAAGAGCGAGAAAAAGAATCTGGCTGCAGCCCTGGCGACAGATCTCGGCTGGGGCGGCTTGTATGCCGAAGAGCTGTGCAAACGAGCTGGCATCGATAAAAGGACGGCCCCAAAAGACGTGCCGGAAAAAAGCGTACAGAAGCTCTTCGATTCTTTACAGGAGATTCTCCAAGAGCTGCAGCATCCGCAAGGCTATCGTTATGCTGACGAAATGACCCCTTTCCCCCTACAGGGAAAAACGCCGCTGCAACAAACGGCCACGTACGGTGAGCTGCTCTCCACGCAGGAAGAGCGCAAAAAGGCTTCGCCGTATGAGCAGAAAATTGCGACGCTGCAAAAGATGATTGCTTTGCAGGAAAGAACTATTGCCGGGCTGCAGGAAAAGATAATGACGGAAACGAAAAAAGGGGAGCAGCTCTATGAGCAATATGCAACTGTACAGGAGCTCCTGCAGAAAGTCAAGCAGATCCGGCAGGAAAAAGGCTGGGAAGCGGTGAAAGAAGGGTTGCAGAGAGAGAAAAGCGTGATTTCTCTCTATCTGCAAACAAAAAAAATCGTCATTGACATCTAACCCATGGCAGGCCAGCAAGAAGAAACAGCGTTAATCCCGCGGGGAAGCATTGAAGAACCGGAAGAGCTCGAAAAGATGCTGCGGGGCTTGAGCAATGAAGATTTGTTGTACGAACTGGGAAAAGTGCGCAAACTCTCCAGCGGCCTGATCACGAGAATGCGCTATGTGCTGGGGCATGCCTGTTTTGGAGACATACCCCTAGAGCAGCTGCTGCGGCATAGCGATGCCGCGGAAAAAAGCGAGCGGGAATTATTTTGCTATTCAGGGGCGCTACTCAAAGAAGTCGGCAGGCGCCTCCTCGGCGCAGGAAGAGAAGGCGACATTACCGCAATCTTTGACACCGTTCAGGAAGAGGTTCGCTATTAGCTGCAGATGGAAAAGAGAAAAGATGATCCGCAACTCCTTTGTCTTTCTGGAAAGCATCCGTGCCGGAAAAGAGGAAGCAAGGCATCCATGACTGGCAGGATTTCTTTCACGCCAAGAGCATCCGGGGAATCGCTCCCGAAAAGAAAAGCTACTTTGACCGCCGGCTGCATGAGGCACAAGCAGCGCTGCTCGGGGAAAACTCAGCCTATTTTCTCGGAAAGCTGCCAGCCAAAGAGATGTGGCGGCTCTATGACACCTTCCGGGATGCCTGCGGCTTTCTCGACATTGAAACGGATGGCTATGGGCGGGTTGTCATCGTCGGCCTTTCTGATTACTTCACGACCAAGACTTTCGTCCGCGGCGCGAATCTCGAGAAAGAGCTGCTGGAAAAAGAATTGTGGCGCTATAAGCTCCTCGTCACGTTTAACGGCGCAGCGTTTGACCTGCGCAAGCTGAAAAGGCAATATTCGATAGAACTGAACGTGCCGCATATCGACTTGAAGCCGCTGTGCAGCAGGCTGGGCTGGAACGGCGGGCTGAAAGAGGTCGAGAAGATGCTCAACCTGCGGCGGCCGGAGCACTTGTATCTCAGCCCCGTAGAGCTTTGGGAGCAGTTTTTAGCATCGGGCGATACGGAAGTGCTGGAGCGGCTTATCGCCTATAATGCGGAAGATGTGGAGAATTTGAAAGGGGTGATGGGGGAAGTCTACAAAAAGATGAGAGAAAAGCTTTTATAGAAATACCCCTTCTTAGAACTATGATGAACAATAACACCGGTGGTGGTTGCCGCTGGCAACGTTCTTAATCCCTTCTTAGATCGTATCATTCGAGGTAGTCTTTTCTGTTCATTTTTGCCAAGACGAAAAAGTTCTCCATTTTTTTCTTGGTGGTGGAGCTGAAAGCCTCTTTTTTCATTCTTCGGAGACGGAGCTTTGCTCAATTTCGGCTTTACACAAAAAAGCCCTCATTCCGAGTGCAATTCTGGGCGTCTCCCGCAATAAACAACAAGGAGGCATAAAAAATGGACACAAAAATAACAACAGGAAAAAAACAAGACTATCGGTATCTCGAGCTGCCGAAAGTGAAATACTCGTTGCTGGCAGGGCCTCTAGAAGAAGGCCTGATAGAAGTAGGCTTAGATGCTTTTGGCCCGGGCATGACGCGGGAAGAAATCATGGAACATATACTTCCCACAGATAGTGTATACATCGCCTATACGGAACGAGAAATCGTGGGATTCGCGACGGCGATGCTCAAGAACGATGCCGTCGATCTCGTCGGGGCGGCGATTAAAGAGAAAGCCCAACAGGCAGGGATTTACAGTTATTTTACCCTGCGACGCATCAATCTGGGCATCAGTCGAGGGAGAACAAAAGTAAAACTGCGGACCCAGAATCCCAAAGTCGAATTGGGGGTGAGAAGCTGCTTAGACAGCCTCATAACAGTGGGATTCCTCGCGGCTTATGCTGTGCAAAGGGAAAAGAAACCGGGGCTCTACGGAAGGATGTTAACCGCAGCACAGCCCTATTCAGGAAAAGAAAATATTGATACGCTCTACACTGAGCTGTGCTACCCGCAAGGGGATGCCTTTGCTCTACAGTTCGTCTTGGAAGTGAGAACATGATCATCGACATCCATACGCACGTCGGGGAGAACCATTTTGTGGCAGCGACTCTCGAACAACTGGAAAAAGAGATGAAAAAGAATAAAGTAGACTTTTCGGCCTGTTTTGCTCTGGGGGGAACGGGAGTAAAAGAGAAAAGCCTGAGCCTCGCTAAAGAATGCAAAGCAGGAATCCTGCCTTTCTTTCGCTTTGACCCCAAAGAGATCACCGAAGCCGAATTAGAGCGATATCTGCCGCTCTTCTTCGGCGTGAAGCTCCATCCCCGCTGGGAGAATTTTGACCCTTTGGATGAGGCTTTCGCGAGCCTGTTTAGGATCATTGAGAAATGCCGCTCTCCCGTCCTCATCCACACGAGAAAGGAGAACAATGCCAACACTGACCCAGACCGCTTAGTAGCTCTTGTTGAAAAGAATAAGAGAATCAATTTCATCTTTGGGCACTTTGCAAATGCCGTTGATTCGGTTATTCGGAAAACCAAAGAATTGCCGAACCTTTTCTTGGAAACCTCCATTGTTTCTTCGCCAAAGATCGTGGAGATGGCGGTTCAGAAATGCGGCAGTGAGAAAATCTTGTTCGGCTCTGACTTCCCCTATTCTGATCAGGAGTTGGAAGTCGAGAAAATACGACGAGCAAATCTCCGTTTGCCGGAGAAGGAGAATATATTTTACAAAAATGCCCTGCGCCTTCTGGGAAGAGAAAAGATATATAAATTGCGCAAGTACTCTTAAAATGATGGCAAAAGTCACCCCCTGGGAAGTCCGGGGAAAAGTGGATTATGAGAAGCTGCTGAACGAGTTCGGCCTGCAGCCCCTGCGCTACCTGCCGCAGGCTTTCCAAAAGCAGGTGCTTTTCCGCCGGGGCATCGTCTTTGCGCACCGGGATTTTAAGCAGATCGCCGAAGCCGTCGAACAGAAAAAGCCTTTCGTCATGATGACCGGCCTGATGCCCAGCGGGAAGTTCCATTTTGGCCACAAGATGGTCGCGGAGCAGATGATCTTTTATCAGCAGTTGGGCGCGAAAGTGTATGTTACTGTTGCAGACGTTGAAGCCTATAATTCCCGAAATCCCGACTTGAAAGGATTACGGGATGTGGCTCTTACTGAGTATCTGATCAACTATGTGGCGCTGGGCTTGGATCTGAAAAAATGCGATTTTTATTTTCAGTCGGCTCGTTCTGCAGATGGAAAGAAAGCAAATGCCTACTACCGGCTCGCTAACCTGCTGGCACGGCATGTGACGTTTAATGAGTTCCAGGCGGTGTACGGGGAAATCACTCCGGGAAAAATGGTCTCATCATTGCTGCAGGCCTCTGATATGCTCCATCCGCAGCTGCCGGAGTTTGATGGCCCGCTGCCCGTCGTCGTTCCCGTCGGCATCGACCAGGACCCCCACGTGCGCCTGGCTCGGGATATGGCGCAGCGCATCAAAGAATGGAAGTTCTTTCCTTTAAGCTCAACATACCACCGCTTCATGCCAGGATTGAAAGGGGACAAGATGTCGTCTTCGGATCCGACTTCCTATATTGCCCTGACGGACACGCCGGAAGAGGCCGCGCGCAAAGTACAGAAATATGCGTTCTCCGGCGGGCAGGCCACGGTTGAAGAGCACCGCAGGAAAGGGGGAAATCCTGACATCGATGTGGCTTTCCAGATGCTGCGCTATGGGCTAGAGCCGGATGATAAGAAGCTCGCAAAAATCGAGAAAGACTATCGCGCGGGAAAGTTGCTGACGGGCGAGCTGAAGCAAATGGCTATTGAAAAGCTGACGGCCTTCCTGAAAGAGCATCAGAAGAAACGCAAAGAAGCCGAAAAAGTCATACAGAAATTTCTAAAACCGTAAAAACATTTAAAAGTCTTCTCCTCTTTCTACTCTGCAAAGAGAGGTGATAGTCATGGCCAAGCGCCGGCAAAGAAAGAGTGCAGCACCAAAAAATAGAAGATGGCATGCCGTGCCCCTGAAAAGCAGCTTCATGGTGCTCGCCATTCTCGGATTTTTAATCTCAGCATATCTCGTGTATCCGCAAAGTGCCAGTTACGGGCTCATTTTCATGGTTATCTTTGGAGCCATGCTCATCGCTTCCATCGTCAGCATGACCAAAGCGCCCATCATGAAGCCGTGAGGAAGGCATGGCACGAAATACGTTACAGTGGAAATTCCCGGCCAGGGAAATACAATTCCTGCGCATCGAAGTGCTCTTTGTGGCGTTCTTAACGGTGCTGATCTTTCTGGTTACTTTATTTCAGCTCGGCGATGGGAGGCTGGCGGCGCTCTATGCCGCACTCTTTCTCATCATCTATGGAGTGCTATCGGTTATTGTTCAGAAAATCGGCCGCGCCGAGGCGCATTACGCTGTCCGCGGAAAGCATTTGCACATCGTGAAGAAAACGCTCCGAAAAACCGTCAAAGAAAAAATTCCGCTGCGGGAGGTTGTGCAGCATAAGGTCGACAAAGTCTTTCTCGGCGGCTCTGTGCTCACGAAGAAAGGCCGGAAGCATGCCCTGTTCTTTAATACGCGGAAAGAAGCGGAAGGGTTTGAAAGGATGGTGAAGCGGCAGGTACGACGGGCATAAGTTTACTGTTTGCTCTGCTGTCCACACCAACGCTCAAACTTCTCTTTCGCCATCTTCTCTTTCCAGAAGACCTGATGCGAAGCCTTTTTCTCAAACAACGCAATCGCCATTCTGGTCACATTGGCGCCGCTGTTTATCCCGTGCTTGATCGCCAGTGCCTTGGCTTCCTGCAAAGAGGCATCCAGCAGGCAAAAGTTTTCCCGCTGGCACTTCTCTTCTGCCTCTTTCTCTTCCTCTTCGCTGAGCAGAACCTCTTCCCAAACCGGCGAAGAGCTGCCCGAAACCTGCCGGGGAAAGGCTTTGGAGAATGCCATGAGCAGTTTTCTGAAGGAGGATTTTTATAGGTTAAGGAACTGAAGCTCTGCCATGACCTCCTGGAACCATGTGAATATCGTGCTCAGCAAGGCTGATATC
Organism: uncultured Methanosarcinales archaeon; assembly: GCA_964582035.1. GTDB lineage: Archaea > Nanobdellota > Nanobdellia > Woesearchaeales > GW2011-AR9 > JAUYQE01. Next base: position 6,282 of record CAZOPZ010000053.1, read on the forward strand.
ATCATCGAAGTGCTCGATGCCCGGTCCATTGACTCCTCGCGGCAGAAAGACCTTGAGGAAAAAGTAAAGAGCTTAGGGAAGAAACTGCTCTATGTCATCACCAAATGCGATCTCGTGCCCAAGGAAGCTGTTGAAACAGCTTCTCAGCAGCTCCAGCCGTCGGTATTCATATCCAGCACCGAAAAATGGGGAACAACGATCCTCAAAAAGAAACTGCTGGAACTCGGAAAAGGAGAAAAAATAACTATCGGAGTAGTAGGCTATCCCAATGTGGGCAAATCATCTTTGATCAACGCCTTAGCAGGGCGGCATGCGGCCCGCGTTTCTCCGGAGAGCGGCTTTACCAAAGGGATGCAGCGGATACGTGTCAGCCCCAAGATATTGCTCCTCGACACCCCCGGTGTTTTTCCCCGGGAAGAGCGACTAAAAGAGGGGCTGGAAGCATCCCGTTACGTGAAGATCGGAGCAGTTGATTATGCAAAGCTTCGCGATCCGGAAACGGCGGCGCTGCAGCTCATTACCGATGAAAAAGAGCGCATCAGAACACACTATCGCCTGGAAGAAGAGGAGCCGGAAGAGATTTTAGAAGCTTTGGCAAAGAGATTTAAAAAAGTGCGGAAAGGCGGCTTTCCGGACAGCGAAGCTGCTGCACGGTTGCTCCTCAAAGAGTGGCAGGCAGGGAAAATACGATAACTACGAAAAAAGAAAATTTCTTCTGCCGCCTCCAAATCTTTAAAAAGAAGATGCATCTTTCTTGATTCGGAG
>CAZOPZ010000054.1:0-6874 GCA_964582035.1 uncultured Methanosarcinales archaeon
CGGGAAGGGTGTTCCTGCAGACCTCGCTCCTCACCAAATTGGACACCCAAGGCTCCACCCGCTTCGCCAAAGAGATTGCCTGCAAGCATTTTCATATGGAGTGTGAAAAGTATGACTTCTTTTATACCATTAGCGCGGATACCAACATCGTCGGCGGCCCCAGTGCCGGCGCAGCGATGGCAGCCCTGACGACGATCGCGGTTATGGATATGCCGTACCGCGAAGATGTGGCGGTTACGGGAACGATCAATTCAGGCGGGCTTATCGGCCCCGTGGGCGGCGTGCCCCATAAGCTGGAAGCGGCCGCAGCTGCCGGCATGAAGACAGTGCTTATCCCTCTCGGCTCTCCGCTCAATGAGACCGAGCTCCAGCAAAGCAGCGTGCAAGCGCCAGGCATTGAAATTGTCGAAGTCATCGATCTCGATGCCGTGCTCTTCCACCTTACTGACCAGCAGCTGAACAGCAAAGAAGTCCTGATCATGGAGAACGAAGAATATCGGGCCCTCATGAATACCGTGCAGGGAAAGCTCTGCGCGAGGACGGCCGACCTGCTGGAGGAAATTGACAGGCAAAAGATCACGCTTCCTGACAATGTGCAGAAGGCTCTTGCTGAGGCAACGGAACGGGCAGATGCTGCAGCGGCCGCCGGCAATTATTATTCTGCAGCCAGTTTCTGCTTTGCGAATACGATTCGGGCACGAACAGCGTTTTACGAGGAAAAAGAGCTGACAGAGAGCCGGCTGCAAATCGCTGCTGCAAAATTGGAAAAAAATATAGCTACGCAAGAACAAAAAATTGCTTTGGAGCGTATCGATACCCTGACAGACCTGCAGACGTTGTTTATTGTGCAGGAACGGCTCAGCGAGGCGCGAGAAAAGCTCGTGGAATTGGCAGAAGCGGCAACGCTCCCAGAGAAATACTCGCTGCTCAGCTATGCTGAAGAGCGCTTTTTCTCCGCCATCGCCTGGAGCGAGTTCTTTGCCATGGGCGGAAAGCGCTTGCTTATAGACGAAGAGCACCTGCAGCAATCCTGCCAGCAGAAAGTTGCAGAAGCCGAAGAGATGGTGCAGTACGCCGACTTATTCCTGGGCCCGTTTCATCTGGCAGCGACGCATAAGAATCTGGATGCCGCCAAAGACGCGCTGAATGAAGGGCAGCATGGCGTATGCTTGCTGAGTGCTGCCCAGACGAAAGCTGAAGCGAGTGCCATCCTCAGCTCTCTGGGGCTGGAGAACGAAACACTGCCGGACTATATTGCCAGCAAGCGGCAGGCGGTGGAACGGGTCATTGCAGAGAATAGTGCCGAAAGCATGTTCCCGATTCTGGGGTATTCATATTACCAGTACGCCAACGCCTTGGAAGAGGAAGAAAAAGGGAGCGCTTTGCTCTATTTAGAGTATGCATTAGAAATGAGCGAATTGGGGATGTATTTCCCGGAAGAGAAAGAGCAGCCGAGCGTCAGTCCGCTTGATACCGTTAAAGAGCTGCCCCGGGAGTGGCTGTTTGCGGGTGGAGGATTTGTGGCGGGGGTGTTAGTCATGCTGCTCATGCAGAAGTACATACAACAAACCCCAAGAAATAGACGACGGAAGATCTAGTATGCTTCCAACTGGTTCTGCATCTTCTCAATGATCTGAAAGCCGCTTTTCCAGAACTCCGGAGAAGTTATGTCAACTCCAACACCCCGCAACAATTGGCGAGGATCGGCGGAACCGCCGGCAGCGAGAATGTTCTCTATGGCTGGCACAAACTCTTCGCCACGTTCTTTATAGGTCGCATAGAGGGATAATGATAGCAAGTCGCCAAAAGCATATGCATAACAGTAGAAAGGAGTGCTGACAATATGGGGGATATACGCCCATTCATTTCTAAAAATAGGATCAACTGCAACACTGCCACCAAATTGTTCAGTAAGCCCCCCGAACCACATCTTTTCGAGTTCATCAAGAGTTGCTCCTCGGGCTATAGCTTCATGAGCCAAAACTTCAAAACGCACAAAATACGTTTGGCGGATGGTGGATGCATAAGTGTCTGCAATCTTTTGGGCAAGCATTGATTTCTTTCTCTTTGTATCCGCCTGCGCAAAGATTTTCTCAAAGAGAATCATTTCACAGAACGTAGAGGCCGTTTCACAGACTGCTAGACCCGCATGTTGCGAGGAAATGGGAAGATGTTCGGCATATAAAGCATGAACCCCGTGGCCAAGCTCATGGGCGAGAGTGAAGACGCTTTTGTCATCCCCTACAAAATTGAGAAAGACGTATGGCTTGATATCGGGTGTAATGGTGGAACAAAAAGCTCCTCCGCTTTTCTGGGGACGGGGATGAGAATCGATATGCTTAGCATTGACAATCCTCGTGGCCTGGGCTGCAAATTGCGGTGAAAATTGCCGAAAAGTGGAAAGCACCAAATCCAAGGCATCCTGAAAAGGTATTTTCGAGGATTCCTTCTGCTCCAGCGGGGCATACAGGTCAAATCTTCTTAATCGCTTCATGCCAAGCTCTTTGGCTTTAAAGCAAAAATAGCGTTGGAATATCCCCGTGTTTTCAGAACAGACACGCAGCAAGGTATCGACTGCTTCATCCGGGAGATTATTACTGTTGTTCCTCACGGAGATGGGCGCAGGATAACCCCGGAGCTTTGCTTCATTCACCCAATCTTTCACAACGGCCTGATAGATAGTGAAATACCGCTCTCGATTTTTTTCATATGCTTGGAGAAGTGCTCGGTATGCGGCTTCCCGTATTTCTGGATTGGGGGATGCAACATGGCGTAGTACTTCGGACTTGGTTTTGAGGGTCTTTCCCCGCTTGCCTCTTGGCTTGAAAAAATAGTGCTGCTCGGTTTCAAGGTGTTTTCGCAAGAGGAGGAGGGGAGCATTGCCAGTAGTATCTTTTAAAGCGATAACCGATTCGACATCAGCATTTAAAGCGAATTGCTCTTTAGAACGCATCGTAGTAAGCACAAACTCCAAATCGGGAACCGAAGAAAAAAGCCGTTGAGCATTTTTATCATCCAAAACCAGTTTCTCACCCACTTCTTTGCCCAGGAGCCAATGGTCTATTTTAATGGCCGCATCAAAATACTTGGCGCTGATATCTAAAGCTTTGCTGTGCATCAGTTGGGCCGGCGGCGAATGCACATCTTCCTGAAGCAATAAGTGCCCTAGAGCATATAATCGTTGAACCTTGGCAGCAACCCCCTCACTAAAAGCGATATATGCCTGAAACGTTCTTTCATCCATGTCCGGCTGGAGCTGTTCAAACCAGGCAGAGAATTGTTGAAAATCATGCGAGAATTCCGCAAGCAGAACATCAAACTGATCAACCCGCAAAATATCGTCGAGATTCCAAGTAAGCTTTGTTTCTTTAGTCATCGGTTACAATTGTAATCGGTTACAACTCAAGAACCAGCGTTCATTCAAACCCCTGGGCAAACCACCGGCGAACCGATGGCCTGCCTCGGGGAAAAAGAGGTGATAGATGTTAACTACTCGAAAAGAGGTACTTCTATATAAAGCTTTCGGAACATTGAGTATTTTAAAGTAGTGAGTTGAATGAAAACGAAAAGATTTATTAAAAATACCGGTACTCTAGGAGCATGGCATCATATTTCCGTAATGCTCTCCTGCTTAGTAGTTTTCTTCTGCTCTTCCTCTTTATTCTGGGATGCGGCAATGATGCCAGCCCCAGCGGCGGCACCACCACGGCTGCGGAAGCCGAGGAAGTCCCGGAAGATGCTCCCGTGATCATAGAAAAGCTGGAAGAAGTGCCGGCTGAAGAGCCCGTTGCTGAAGAAAGCACAGAAGTCTTGGAAGATGAAGCGGCAGCTGAAGAAGTACTAGAAGAAGGCCCCAAAACGGTCGAGATTCTGAATGAGAAATTTGCTGTTAATCAGATCACCGTTTCCATCGGCGATACTCTCGTCTGGAAAAATGTCAGAACGGGCAGCAGCGCCTTAACGGGAGCGATGATCATTGGCGTGCGGAATTGTGCTGACGTGAAGAGTACCGTCTTTAAGCCTGGCAACACGTTCTCGTGGACATTCAACGAGCCGGAAACCTGTACGATCGTGGATGGCATCAGGACCACCATGAACCCCATGAAAGTGATAGTGGAATAAAGCTCTTAAGCTTATTTCCCTGAGAGATATTGACTTTTCTGTCCCACTTTCTTGCGAAACCTTAAAATCCTGAAAGGCCTTTTTCTGTAGTACTATGTACGCAATGCGACAGTCCTATGGCCCGTGCGGCGAGCCAGCACAAAGCTATTCCGGAACAGAAAGTGGCCGGAGCAGCTACAGCTCGTTAGAAACCATTGCCTATTCAGCCTCCAGTACTCCCTCCGAAACTTATACCCCGAGCGAGTTTCTGCCGCTGCCTGCTTATGCACCCTCGTCCGCTCATCCGCCGGCCGCTTCTTATGCCGCCAGTTTTCCTGCTTTTTTCTCTTCTGCCATCTCTTACGGAGCGCAGAAAGAACCGCATTCCACGCCGTATGCCATGCACCACCGCAGCGACGAATCTCCCGGACATCTTCCTATCCATCGTGAGTACCACTTCAACCCCATCTCTTTCCTCAAGCCCGGCAAAGAAGGCAAGTTCGTCGGCAGAGCCGAAGAGATCCGCCCGTTCGTGGAAGAAGCTTTTTCCAAAATGTGCCACGAGCCGTTTCCTATCGATATCATGCTCAGCGTCCTTGACGAGAATGCTTTCCGAAAGATCGCTCCGCATCCCGGCACCGTGGGCTTGTCCATAAACCGCAAGCCCCACGGGCTGCTGTCGGAAATTTTCGTGCTGCATGGTTCTTTGGGCAGAGTACTTTTAACTATCGGCCATGAGCTTGGCCATGCCCTCAGCTTTCCTTTAGCCAGCCCGCATGATGAAGAAGCCAAAGCGTACGCGTTCTCGCTAGCCTGGATGCGGGTCGTGAAAGAGCACAACATCGCCGGACTACAGAATGCGTTCATCAGCGAACAGCCCGCGGAGAACGGCTTGCACAACGTGGCGTTTGCCTTTGTGCAGCAATTGGTGCAGCAAGAAAAGACGGCAGAAGAGATTCATTCATCGCTGATTCACGGAGAACTGACGGTGCCGAAAGTCCCCGTAGCCTTCTGATAGGCAGCTCTTACCGCCGCTCATAGAGCGAGGAAATTTTTAGCGTTTCAAGCGCCGTAGGGAACCCCCACCAGATGTTCGTAGCGCCGCTCAAAAGAGCAGACAAGATTATGCTGCGTGTCCCGCAGCCGGCGAGCGGCATAGCCCGTTTCTTGCACCAGAGCTTTACACGTCTGCAGCTGGCCCTGCAGCTCCGGAGAAAATGAAGGGGCATACTCTTTTTCCGCCGCAGCGAAGAACTCAGCCCCATATCCGAAAGCAGCCTGCAGCAGCTCATAGGCAGCAACCTCAACTTTGCCATCGATTATCATCTCGCCCAGCAGCGTTTTTCGTGAGCCGCCTTCAAGGACGACCAGAGGAATTTGGCCCAGCAAGTCGAAGAAGTTGGTGAGCATGCCCCGCTCTGCAACGGGAGGCACTCCTTTCTCAATACGCTGTTCTACTTCCAGCTGCTCAAATAATGTTGATTGCCCGACCGCCAAGCGCACTTCCAGCGTTTCTCTCGCTTTTTCATGCATCGCAATCTGGTAGGGCAAGTATTTCTCCGGCTGCTTTTCCAGAGGCCGGGAAGCATAGAAAACCAGCAAAGAGGGATACTCCATCGCCACGGCAACGCTACTGTCATGAACCGCCACCACATCATTAAAGCGGTCAAAGCGCCTTCCCAAGCGAGATTCCAGATTATGATACACAGCCTTCATCCCATTCATGAAAAAAAGAGGGAGAAGAAACAAAGCAAAAGGTGCAGCCGGCGTAAAGCACAGGCCCAGGCCTCCGGCAGCTAGAACACCGAGATGGCGAACATTCCGCCGGAAGCGTTTCTTTCCCAGGCTTTTCACCAGCGTTTCCAAATCGGCTGCTGCGTCTTTAATCGGGGAGGTGTCCAATACGACCATGGCGTTCAGAAAAAGCTGCTGTTTTTAAAACATTCTTGAAAAAAAAAATCTTCGCAAAACAAATGCCATTTCTCCTCCCCATTTTTCCAGAACAGTTTTTCAAAAAATTTTTTAAAGAGCATGGTCAACAGCCAGGACAAGAAAAAGCGCTGCCCAAAGCAGCCTGCATTGCAGAGCCACGCATTTGTGCCTTTGTCCTGCACAAAGTTTATAAATCATAGAGGAAAAAAGATAGCCAGTTAAAAGTCGTGGTTCTGAGGAGTTAAAAAAATAAAGACCCAAGAGTAACTCTTTACGAGCATCTTTGTATAAACAGAAATGCAAAGATACCATTCAAGACCAAAAACACACTCTCTCCCTTCAACAAAAACAATCGGAGGTGTATCCTATGATACCCAGCATTAAGCCCCTGGGCGAGCGCGTATTGCTCGAACAGGCGGAGAAAGAAAAGAAAACCACGGGCGGGATTTACATCCCTGAGGATGCCCGCAAGGAGAAAAAAGAAGGCATTGTCGTAGCTGTCGGCACATTTAAAGACGGCAAAGACCTGCCGCTGAAGAAAGGCGATAAAGTGATCTATGGCGGCTACAGCAGCGAAGAGCTGGAGATCGAGAACAAGAAGTTCTTGCTGATAAAATTTGAAGATGTCATGGCAAAGATCGGAGGCGATGTCGCATGAGTGCAAAACAGATTATGTTTGAGGAGCATGCCCGGCAAGCTTTATTGCGGGGCATTAACAAAGTGGCTGATACGGTTAAGATTACTCTCGGCCCGAAAGGCCGAAATGTCGTTCTGGACAAGATGGGCACGCCGCTGGTCACCAATGACGGCGTGACTATCGCCAAAGAGATCGAGCTGCGCG
>CAZOPZ010000055.1:0-2023 GCA_964582035.1 uncultured Methanosarcinales archaeon
CCGGCCGCCGGTAGTCGACAACAGCAGTTTTTCCTTCTTTTTCCAGCAGGGGAAAAAATTCCTGCACCACTTTCTTGAAAAGCGCGGAGCGCTTCTCCTGCCCGTGCACCAGCTCGACATCGATGCGGCAGGGAAAGGCCGCAGGAAAAAAAGAGGCTATTTCCACAAAGTCCGAAAGCAGACGGAACTTTCCCCGCTCTTTCCACTGCGCAAAAGGCAGGGCTATTCTTCGGATCGCCTGCGCGTGGTAGGCCAGCTGCACCACCTCTTTCGCCGCAGGCAGAGCGCTGCGCACCAGCTGCGGAAACAGCTGTGCGTCCGCTGCAAAGAGCTCTTGCATTTCCCGGGCTGCCAGAGATTCCAGGCCGGGAGTGGTCAGCAGTAAGACATCCATTTGTTTTTCTCCTAGGCAGCAGGATTTTCCGGAGGGAGAGTGCTTTCTTCAGATTCCTCTCCGACAATTTTCGCCGCAGCTGCTACTTTATCTCTTTCATCTAAGCGCATGACCCGCACTCCTTGCGTCGCGCGGCCGATGATCGGCACTTCTGAACAGCGGATGCGGATGCCCTGCCCCTGCTGCGAGACCAGCATGAGCCCCTCTTTGCCATCGACGAGCATGACCGCTTTCACCGGCCCGTTCTTTTCGGTTATTTTGATGTTGGTCACTCCCTTGCCGCCGCGCCGGCAGAGGCGATACTCGGCAACCGGCGTGCGCTTGCCATAGCCCTGCTCCGTTATCGTCAAAACGTTCCGGCCTTCTTCAGCAGTGATCATGCCCATCACGGCATCGCCTGCTTCCAAGCGGATGCCCCGAACGCCATACGCCGTCCTGCCCATGGGGCGAACATCTTTCTCCGAGAAGCGGTTCGCTGAGCCGTTCTTCGTGGCGAGAAGAATTTCTTTATCGCCGGTCGTGGCCCGAACGTGAACCAATAGATCGTCATCCTCTAAAAAAATGGCACGGATGCCGCCTTGCCGCGGCCGGGAAAACTCTGCCAGAGCGGTTTTCTTGATTATTCCTTTCTTTGTCGCCATGACCAAATAGCCCGTGCTAAAATCCCGAACCGGGATAACGGCGGTTACTTTCTCACCCGCACTGAGCGAGAGAAGATTAGCCACATGCTTTCCCGTAGCCTGCCGGCTGGCTTCCGGCACCTGATACACTTTCAGCCAGTACAATTGGCCTTTATCAGTAAAGCACAGCAGTGAGTCATGCGTGGAAGCGACATACAATTCGGAAACGACATCTTCTTCTTTGGTGCCTGCGGCCTTAACCCCTTTCCCGCCCCGATGCTGCACTTTGTACGTCCCGAGGAGCAGCCGCTTCATGTAGCCGGAATGGGTCATGGTGACGACCGCTTGCTCGTCCGGAATGAGGGCTTCCATGTCAAAGCCCCCCTCATCCTCATCACCCGGCAGGACACGCGAGCGCCGTTCATCGCCATACGTTTCGGCCAGGAAGCGCAGCTCGTCTTTGATCAGGTCCAGCAGCCGCTGTTCTGAGCCGAGGATAGAGCGGTAGTTTTCAATGTCCAGCAGCAGCCCCCGATGCTCTTCTCTTATCTTCTCCTGCTCCAGGGAAGCCAGGCGCTGCAAGCGCATGTCCAGGATGGCTTTCGCCTGTTCGAGGGAAAGTGAATAGATGCTCATCAAAAAGTCCCGGGCTTCTTCGGCGGTCCGCTGCCTCTTGATGCCCGCAATAACCTCTTCAATATGCAGTAAAGCCAACAGCAGCCCTTCCAGGATATGCACCCGCTGCAAAGCCTGCTGCAGATCGTACTGCGTCCGCCGCGTAATGACGTCGCGGCGATGCGTAAGGTGGTGCTGCAGCATATCCCGAATTCCGAGAACTCGGGGCTGGTTGTCGACGAGAGCCAGCAGGGTGATGCCAAAAGAAACTTTCAGGCGGCTATAGGTGTACAATTGGTTTAAGACGACTTGCGGGTCGGCATCTTTTTTCAGGTCGATGACCATGCGGATGCCTTCCCGGTCAGACTCATCGTTAATGTTGCGGATGCCGGTG
>CAZOPZ010000055.1:2033-6810 GCA_964582035.1 uncultured Methanosarcinales archaeon
ATGGTCTTGTTCTGGACGAGGTCGGCAATCTGCTTGATGAGATCCTCTTTGCCGACTTGATAGGGGATTTCTGTGAAAATTATTTTTTCTCCTTCCAGATGAGAGACGGCTTTGATGGTCACTTTGCCTTTGCCCGTGCTGTACGCCTGCAGCAGCCCGTTGCCGCAGAGCACTTCGCCGCCCGTCGGAAAATCAGGGGCCGGAAGCAGTCCCAGCAGTTCAGCCAGCGGCAAGGCTGGATTCTCGATGAGGGCGATGAGAGCCTGGCACACCTCTTTCAGGTTGTGGGGCGGAATGTTGGTGGCCATGCCGACAGCAATGCCCGAAGAGCCGTTCACCAGCAGGTTCGGCAGGACGCTGGGCAGCACCTCTGGCTCTTGTAGCGAGCTGTCAAAATTTTCCCGGAAAGCGACGGTCTCTTTTTCCAGGTCTTTCAGCATCTCTTCAGCAATCTTGCTCAGCCGGGCTTCAGTATATCGCATGCTGGCCGCATTATCACCGTCAATGGAGCCGAAATTTCCCTGCCCGGCGATAAGGGGATAGCGCAGCGAGAAATCCTGTGCCATACGCACCAACGCATCATACACAGCCATGTCGCCATGCGGATGATATTTTCCCAGAACTTCGCCCACGATACGGGCGCATTTCTTGAACGGCTTGGTATGCAGCATGCCCAAGTCGTACATGGCATAGAGGATTCTCCGATGGACTGGCTTCAGGCCGTCGCGGACGTCTGGCAAAGCTCTGCCGATGATGACGGACATGGCATACGTCACGTACGCTTCTTTCATCTCTTGCTCGATGATGCGGGGGATGACCTGTGACGAAATTGCAGCTTCGCCAGGAGTCCCGGGCGGGGATGCTCCGGGCTGCGCAGTGCTGTCCATAGGTTGGGAAGTAGTATCCATTTTTGACATGAAAAATATTTTTGTTTATCGTCGATAAAAAAGCTAAAATATCGACCGAAGGGCACTTTATAAACTTTCTGGTGAAGTTCTTGGTGAGGGCTTTTTAGCAAGAAAAAGATTGACGGGAAGGGCTGATTGAGGCGGCGTTAACGAGATATCCCTTCTGCTCCATACCGCTTCTCCAGCCGCTTCAAAGCGACGGTCAAAGCGGCCTCGCGCATGCTCAGCTCTTCACCGACGAGAAATTCTTTGCTGGAATAATGGCCGTTGGCAGAGCGATTCTTTGCCACATTGCGCACCAGTTGGAAGTTAGCAGTGATACGCTTTCTGAGCTCTTGCAGAACGTCTGCTTCGCTGCGCATGCGGTACTCAAAGCCCATATTCCTGCTCCATTCAAAGAAGCTGACGATGACACCCCCGGCATTTGCGACAATATCAGGAATAACCTCGATGCCCCTTCGGCGGAGCACGGTATCGCCATCAGGAGTGGTGGGGTTGTTTGCCCCTTCAGCCACGAAAGAGACTTGCAGCTTTTCGGCAATCTCGCCGGTTATCACGTTTCCCAATGCTGCGGGAATGAAGCCGTCAGCCGGCAGCTCAAAGAACTCGGCGGGGGAAATCTCTTTCTGCCCATCGAACCCTTTAATCGTCTTCCGCTTATTGGCGGGCTGTGCCGTGTACTCTAAAAGAGCGGCGATATCAAGACCTTTCTCATCGAATACCGTGGCATATGCATCCTGAATCGCAAGCACTTTGCCGCCGTGCGTGGCGATGTATTCGGCGGCCCACGAGCCAACATTGCCGAAGCCTTGGATAAAGAAAGTTTTTCCCGGGAGAGATGTACCCCGTTCTTTGAAATATTCTTCAAGGCAATATGACAGGCCATAGCCCGTGGCTTTCACCCGCCCTTCGATGCCACCATCGGAAAGCGGCTTGCCGGTAACGACGGCTTTCAATCGCGGGGAAGGATCGTCCTGATGCGCTTTGCGGTAGGCATGGTAGAGCCACGACATGATCTTTGAGTCCGTGCCCACATCCGGCGCGGGAATGTCTTGTTCCGGCCCGATGTCATTTTTAAAGCCGTCAACGTAGGCTTCGGTGATCTCCCGCAACTCATTCTCAGAATATTTGTGCGGGTCTATTTTTATGCCTCCTTTGGCGCCGCCCAGCGGTAATTCCACGACCGCATTTTTGAAAGTCATTTCAGCCGAGAGAATTTTGAGCAAGTCAAGCGTAACCTGCGGATGCCAGCGGATGCCGCCTTTGTGCGGCCCGAGCATGCGGTTATGCTTCACGCGGTAACATTTGAGGGTTTCAAAGCGCTGCGGATCAACGGTGTACAATGAGCCATCGGCCAAGCGCAGAACCGTTTCTGGAGGGATGGTGAGCCCCGGAAAAGAAGCGACGACACGGCCATCGGCCAAAATCTCTGCTTTAGGGCTGAGAGAAAGAGGAAGATCCAGAACGCTTTTCGGAACAACGCCTGCGTAGGGCACTAATTTTTGCTCAAGAGCAATAGTTCGGTTCGCAATTTTCTCGCTAGAAGGCTGGCGAATGGCTGCTGCTATAAACGGGGAAAGGCCAATTTTTTGCGCAATGGGCAGAACCTGGGCACGCATATATGCATCATAAATACTTTCGCCTCCCTGCAGCTGATCGTACTCACCCATTTTGAGAACATGATGAGAATGAAGGGTGTTTAAATGTTGTGTAAATGAGGACCGGAAAAAGAAAGAGAACTAAAAAAGATTACTTCTCTGGCCCAGGAGCATGCTTGACTTCCTGCAGAGCCTTGTTTATCTCACTTTTTCCTTCTGCTTCTTTCTCCTGCAGTTCTGCTAAACGTTCGACTTCGTCCGCTTCTTTTTCCACCTGCTCCGCTTCGGCGATGACCGCAGCAGGCACTTGCTTGAGGAAAGCCTGCTTGGCTTCAGCACTGGGCAAGTCGAAATAGGCAAAGAATTTTGGTGTTAGCCGGAGCTTGAAAGTGCGCCCATACTTCTCTTTGGCGACAAAGCCCTGCTCTTCCAGCAGGCGCATGTGCTCATAGGCAGAAGAGCCTCGCAATTTGATGACATCCGCCTGTACAACAGGATATTTCCAGGCGATGACCGCCAAGGTTTCCATGAGCGGCCGCTCTAACTCCGTGCTGGAGACTAATTTGCTGACCAACGGAACAAAGGCATCCCGCACCGTCAGCTTCCAGCCATTTTCTTTCTTTATGATGTGCAAAGCATGATCCCGCTCCCCATATGCTGCTGCAAGCTTTTGGACCATCTCTTCGACTTTGGGCAAAGGCAGGGAGCACAAGCTGGCAATCCGTTCCGTAGTAATTTCCTTGCCGACGGCAAATAGGACGGCTTCCACCTGCTTCTCTTTTTCGTCCATGGTCTCAGGCTCGTTTTGCGATATTTCTCTATAGTTTTTGCATTAATTCTCGGTTTCTGCGGTTACGCTGCTTTCTTTCAGGAAATACTTTCCTGCTTTTAAATCAATCTTTCCCTGATCGATGAGCGTGTCGAGGAAATCTTCCAGGCGATCCTGGTCTACGCCGGTAAGTTTGCTTACCTGCTCAGAGGTGAGCTGCCCCCCTTTGGAAAGGAGCAAGAGGACATAGTTGCGCAGCAGGAGCCCCATGTTTTTATGCAAGTGATCGTTCTCGAGCTTGACATTCTTGGCCACCATATCGACGTTATGCAGCTTGGCCTGCAGGTCATTGAGGAACTGCGTAACATCCACATCTTTGAGCGGAAATTCCACCGGCTCGATAACTTCGATTAATGAGGGCATATAATCAAAGCAGAAGCCGATAATGTCCTCCACTTTTTCCGTCTGCACTTCCAATTCGGCAAACGTTGCCCAGAGGTCCTGGTCGTCTTGTTTCTTGGTCTTGGCCCGGGCAGCGCGCAGCACCGTATAGCGTTCGTTTTTCTTCAGGTTTTCCAGATAGGTGCCGAGCGCTTCCTCTACATGCTCTTGGGGCTTGCCGAGCACTTCGATCATGGCCCGGAAGAGGATTTTCTTCTCTGCTTTCTCCATGAAATAATAAAAAGAGGGGGAGGTTTTTAAGCGTTTCTGAACTAGGAAAGTAAGTACTTTTTGTCATCGAATATTTATAAACATCCCTGCTTTTTTGTTAAAAATATACATTTTGGCAGGGGGAAAAAGTATGTTGTCAGATTTTTGGAAAAAAAGAAAATCTAGCTGCAACAGAGAACACCAGCGCCAACAAGGAAACTAGAGCGGCTAGCATAGTATTCGGAGTCCGTTGGCTCAAGTCCAATAGCACCTGGCGAACAGGATCTCTCCATATTAACTAAAGACATAGCCTGTTGGCTGCAATATTCCGGCAACCATATAGTGGACGTGTCTCTCCATTTGGTTCCTCCCAAACAACTTTCATCATTAAATATGTAGGTTATTGATTCTGCGGCTACTGCAGTACAAGATTTAGCACTACTCGCACGACAGATATCATTAAAGGTTTTACCTTTTAATCGGTCAAGATTTCCTTCAGTATATGGCGATAAATCAACATGCCGACAACGTGCTGAAGAACCAATGAGTTGGGACAGGCTTGCCTCTCCCGCCACCGCCTCTTCTGACGATGGTCGTGCATTTAAAAGTAACACTACTATTGCGACTATTGACACCAGAGTAATTAGAGTGACGTACAGCATCCGGCTTGCATCTTTTGCCATGAACAACACCTCTATTTCTTTGTTGGATGATTTATTGAGATAGAAATTACTTTCTTGTTTATATAATCTCCCCCCCCCCTCGGGAGTAGTGACTTTACGCGGGATAAAAAGTGAATGCCAGAACTCAATACACCTTTTCTCTCTTGTCTATCTTAACAACAAAAAGAG
>CAZOPZ010000056.1:0-6598 GCA_964582035.1 uncultured Methanosarcinales archaeon
GGGGAAGCTAAGCCGAATAGTGCATTGGCGTTGTCTGAGCACGTTGCTGTTCTTTGACCCAATGTTTCTTCTGTCCTTCCTGAATGTATCGCTTAACAGTCTCAGCATTCACCGCACCAACGGTGCGGTGGAAATAGCCGGCACTCCAAAATCTCTTTCCCCATAGCTTATCGACAAACATATATCGATGGCCTTTGCGCATCAGTCGGCTGGAATACGTCTTCAACTGTCCTGCAAGAACTGGGATCTTCCAGTTTTTCCAGTTTTTTACGAAGAGATGAAGATGATCTGGACCACACTCAATCGCCGAAATATCAACTTTCATCTCTTTTGACCGTTGCAGGACGTATGCAACGGTTAATTCTCGGACAAGCTTGTCCGAGAATATGTCACGCCGATACGCCGGCGTGAATTGCAGATGCAAATTCGTTTCTCCCATGGTGTGCCCACTAGCACGAAGTTCGTTTCCCATCTTTTTCTCCGATGGCTTTTTATAGAAAGAGCTCTAGCTAATTTTGTCTTTAATCTAGAGTTCAGAGCACGGCCAACACGTGCTTTGTTCTCTTTTTTTCTTTAAAGAATAAGAATTTTATCCTACACGGCGCTCTACTCCTGCTTTCATCCATCGAGTTTCGCCTGCGGGCTTAACTCGAGGGGTTCAGCAGGCGCCGTGTACTAAAAAAAGAAAACGTTTAAAAAGGAAAACATCTTACCTCTGCACAGAAAACCAAAAGAGGTGAATGATTCATGGCAAAGAAGAAGAAAGCAGCGCCGAAGCGAAAAGCTGCAAAGAAGAGGAAGAGATAAATTCTCTTTCTTTTTTATTTTTTTCTCAATGATTTTTTTCGCAGCGAAAAATTGAGGGAAGCGTTCTAAAGATATAAGCTTAGTTTTGGGGATTTTCTGTTGATATAGACAACTGCGTTACTTATAGCATATCCAAACGCAGTTTTCTATCCCGAGAACTGCGCAAAATAAATATCACCTAAGCTGCGCAGTTATCGATACCTTTATTAAAATCGTTTTTCTTAGGGCTGCACATGGCTTTTACCGTCTATAATACGCTGACGAAGAACAGAGAGGCCTTTGTTCCCCAGAAGCCGGGAGAAGTGGCCATCTATACCTGCGGCCCGACTGTCTACAACTCTGCGCACATCGGCAATTTACGGGCGTATGTCTTTGAAGACGTGCTGAAACGGGTGCTGCTGCTCAATGGCTATGCGGTAAAGCACGTCATGAACATCACCGATGTGGGGCATCTGGCTTCTGATGCAGATGAAGGGGAAGACAAGATGACGAAAGGCTTGCGGCGGGAAGGGCTGCCTCTCACGCGGGAAAGCATGAAGATGCTGGCTGAGAAATACACAAATGTGTTCAATGCCGACCTGAAGAAGCTGAACATTCTTCCCCCGACGCTGCAGCCCAAAGCCAGCGAGCATATCGCGGAAGATCTGGAACTCATCAGCAGTCTGGAAAAGAAAGGCTTTGCCTATCCCACGTCTGATGGCGTCTACTTTGACACCAGCAAAGTGAAAGATTATGGAAAACTGGCTCCCCCCTACCAGGAAGCCGATGAGCATGCGCGCATCAAGAGAGGCGAAAAGAAGCATCCCCGCGATTTTGCGCTCTGGAAGTTCAACAAAGATCTCGGCTGGGATGCACCATTTGGCAAAGGCTTCCCGGGCTGGCATATCGAATGCTCGGCCATGGCTTCAAAATACCTCGGCAAGCAATTTGACATCCATTGCGGCGGCAAAGAGCACATCCCCGTGCACCACACCAACGAGATTGCGCAGTCCGAAGCTGCCTGGGGCAAGAAGCCTTGGGTGAAGTACTGGCTGCATCATGAATGGTTGGAGCTCGGCGGAGAGAAAATGGCCAAGTCCGGAGAGAATTTCATTACGCTGAGCACGCTGGAAGAAAAAGGCTTCCATCCGCTGGACTTCCGCTATCTGTGCTTGGGAACGCACTACCGCAAGCCGCTGATGTTCAGCTATGAGGCGCTCGAAGGGGCCCGGCAAGCGCACCGGCGCTTGGTCGAGCGATACCTGCAGCTCAAAAGATCGACAAAAGGGCACAAGAAAGTGCGGTTGGAGTACTGGGAAAGATTTATTGCAGACGTGAATGATGACCTCAATACGCCCAAAGCTTTAGCGACAATGTGGGACATGCTCCATGATGACGGCGTCAAAGAGTACGAGAAATATTCCTTCCTCTTACGATTTGATGCCGTGCTGGGGCTGCGCCTCAAAGAGGAAAAGCCGCAGGTGGAGAAGATTCCTGCGGAAGTAATGGCTTTGGCAAAAGAACGTTTAGAAGCACGAAAGCGCCAGGACTGGAAGAAAGCAGATCAGCTACGGGGGGAGATACGGAAGCTCGGCTATATTGTTGGGGATACCAAAGAAGGGTTTGAGCTGACGAAAGGGTGAAATCAGGAAAGAAAGTTATGGGGGAGAAAGCGGTTTCTCAGCAGGCGTGTAAATAAGACTCGGTTTCCCGTCAACCAGAAACATATAGGTTTCTGATGCTATTCCCCCGAAGAGCGCAGAAGGATCTTTCCTGATTTGTTCTTCTAGAGTTTGCTGATACATCCGTTCTGCCTGCGCTTGGCCTTCATCGAGAAAAGCTGTAATTCGAGAACTCGGCTTCACATCCCACTTGGCATCAGTAAACCCTAAACAGTTTTTTAAAGACTTCGTAAAGCTCTGAGCAGCAGCACAATCTTTTGTTTCGGGAATTCTACAATCATTGTTTAAAAAATCGGAGAATGCCGGCTCAGAACCATGTAACCATCTCCAACCCCCCCCTGCCAATTCTACTTTGAGAACTGAAGAAGCATAGTCTACCCGTAAAGGAAATGGGCCGTAAGAATGACTGCCAGAGAACTGAACCCTCAGCGAACCTCCCGCAACATATTTCGCAGAACAATGAACAGCCAACGAATATTGATTTTCCGTTCTCACCGGCTTCCCCCCCATATTTTTTAATACAACTTCTTCAATCGCGCCCGATCTCAGATCAACCGTGTAGACTTCGTCTTTTGGAACAAACGGGCCCAGCTTCCCCTCGGAATCTCTCACCATCGGCCTCTGCTTTAAAATGGGGACGGCTTCCACGATCATGTTCTCCACCAAATCCGATATTTCTATGTGCATATTCTCAGACGGGTCAGCTTTTCTTTTTCTGAACAGTGCGGTCATAAGAAACAAAATTTTCAGTGGATATATAAGCTTAATGAAACTTTTCCACCCGTTCCACCCGATAAAAATGCGCATGCTCATACATGCTCGACCAGAGCAGGCCGACAGAGAAGGCAAAGAGCAGTTCTTCGAGAGGGATGCCCAGCAACAAAATCCCGGAAAGGGCTGGCAAGTTCCACACCGCTTCTACAAAAGCAGGGAAGAATAGGTTGAAGACTAAAAAGAACAGGGAGTACAGCCCCAGAAAGAGAACGCCGCCCAGCAGGACTTTCTTCGTTAAATCCGGCCGGCAGAGCAGAGCCAACATGCTGCCGATGAGCATCGCGATGATGCCGGAGTAAATAGGGTTTAATGGTGTGCCCCAATGCAGGAGAAGAATGAGCAGGAATGGCGAGAGCAGCGCGAACCGATGGAAGAGCATGCGCAGCGGCTGCTTATAGGGGGACATTTTCCGGTGGCGCACGGGATGCATCGTTTCATACAGCACTGCAGCCAGGCCGCCCATGGCAAACGTGAAAATAAAACTCTCGATATCAAATCCAGTCTTTGCCGCCAAATCAAACAGCGATGGCGGACTCCAGTACTCCGGAACGAAGAACGGCTCGGTAAAGCCGAGCAGCATCGTCCACAGGCTGACGTGCAGCATCTCTTTTCTGACCTGAGGACGAAGCAGAAAGACCAAGAGCCAAATCAGCAGCAAGCCCAGAGAGCCAAGAAGCCAGGGGTTGAAGATCATGATGACAATAAAAGACTATACCTATTTATCGCTTTCGTCAGAAAAAAGAGGAGACCAGTTTATCTTTCGCCCACAGCACTCCCCGCTACTCAAACCGCAATTCGTACTCTTCCCCATCAACCACAGCTTTCTGATCCAGCTCCGGATTGCTTGCTCCATTGACCAGCAGCGTGACTGCTCCTGGCTTTCCGTCCGGGCAGAGATCGCCATTCGTACGATCCAGAAGAGTCGTCGCTGTAAACGGCATATCGATACTTTCCATGAATTTTCCCAGAGTGATGTCTTCTTTTTTCCGCACCACACCTTCAATATGGATGGCAGGCTCAGCGTGCAGATGCATGAAAGGCGTCCCTACAAACTGCTGCCCATGAACACTGCCGCCTTGCGGCCTTGGCAAAGGAATCGGTTCGCCGCAGGCCGATATCGCCAGGCCCGCATGCCAATGGACTTGCCCTTGGGTATATGTTTCTTGGCCAGCGATGGAAAACAGCCAGTATATCAGCAAAACCAGCGCTATACCAACCAAAGCATACATGGCAATGCTCTTCAGTTTTCTCCATTGCTGCTTTTTCCGTATTATTTTTTCTTTCTCTTCGTGGCGCAGCACTTTCTTTTCTGTAGTGCTTAACCCGGAAGCGGAAGCCTGGCCATGCTTCGCCCGCGCGTGCATCTCCAAGGCTTCCGAAGAAGCGAACTCTTTGTTACAAATGCTGCAGAGCGTCATGGTCATTTAGCACCAGCCGTTTTTTTAGTGATTGTGCACACGGTTGTCGTAATTTTCTTCGATAAGGATGCCAGAAAAAAAATGAGCACAGCTATTCCAAAAATGCCCAACTCCAATCCTTTGAACGGCAGGAATGCCAAAAATCCTCCCAAGCCGAGCACACTCAGCAGGCCAATGGCACACGAAGGGCAGGCCGGAGCAAGGAGACTGACCAGAAGGCTGGACGCGCTCAAGGGTACGCCGCTCGATATCTGCCGCTTCAGCAGAAAGATAGTGAAAGAAACGACTATGCCCGCAAGAAGCGCGAGAATCGTAAGCAGCACCAGAGAAGTGGTTGCTATCGACCGTAACGAACCCCGCACCAGAGAAAAAAAGAGGCGAAAGGAAAATTCAGAGAGGAGCAACCGATAATTGTTGATGGTGACGTTAAAGAGAAAAAGGAGGAGGGTGATGCTGCCGCTGAGGAAAAAATAGCCTTTTGCAGAATATACTTCTTTCAAAGCCTGCTTAAAGACGGATAATTTTTCTATCACAACCCACACCTTTTTGCCAGTTTTTTAAAAAAAGAAAAATAAAAAAAAAAAGCTCCTTATTGGAGCTCCGCTTCAATAATTTGCTGGAACACCGCAAAGGGCTGCGCCCCGCTCACCAGCTGCCCGTTCACAAAGAACGCCGGCGTGCCAGAAACGCCTGCCTGCGTGCCATCAGCAGTGTCTTTTCTGATTTCCGCGCGGTGCGTCCCCGCATTAAAACAGCCCTCCCATGTCTTGTAGTCAAGGCCGGCAACACTCTTTGCCCACGTTTTCAGGTCATCAGCCGTAAACTGCACGGTGCCTTGCCCTTGCTTGCTCTGCTCTTCGAAGATCTTATCATGCATCTCCCAGTATCTCCCCTGGTCGTCGGCACATTCCGCAGCTTCCGCAGCCGGCTGGGCTCCCGGATGGAAGCTCAACGGGAAGTCCCTAAAGATGAGCTTGACTTTTCCCGTATCAATATACTCTTTCTTTAGCTGCGGCAAAGTGTCTGTATAGAATCTCCTGCAAAAAGGGCACTGGTAATCGCTGAATTCAATGATCGTCACGGGCGCTTTGTCCTTGCCCAGAACTGGATCATCATCTGCCAAAGATTTCATGTCCACCACCGCTGCTCCTGAAGGGCCGGAACCGCCGGAAGGAACTCCTGCAGATGGCACGGCTCCTCCAGAACCATCCCCCCCATAGCCGAAGCCGCCGGTAAAAACCGATACGGCTAACAAAATGGCTAAAACGCCGGAAAAGGCTTTCCACACGGTTGTCTTACTAATCGTAACTGTCTCTTCCTGCTTCGCTCGCATGGGCGAATGCTGCTCCATCGTTCGCTGATGGTGCTCTCCGATTGTATGTTCGCTTTCGATAGTAACCACCTCGCTCTCTTGTTATTATTCTCTCTTAACTATAGATGTTTCAATGGCTGAAACAATATTTAAAAGTTTGTGAAACTAGGGGCATTTGTGGGGGAGCGGGACGGATAGTTGTTACAAGAGATGAAGCAACGTTTAAAAGTAACAGCCTCTTCTCCCTAGAGATGAACCAGCAGGCAATAAACTTCTATCGCAAAGTCAGCTTAGTCTTTTTCTTTGTTATCATCGGCTTTCTGATCCTAGCGTATGGCATAACTTTCCTTCATCAGAATTCCACCAGCAAAAATCCTTTCATTTTTTGGACGGTAAAAAATCATTTGAGCCTTACCGTTGTGCTTATCTTTCTTTCTGCAGTTCTCGGCTATCTCCCTTCAGCGATCACCTACCGCCACTTGACCAAAACGCAGAAAGAATCGCGAACTCTTCTCGACTCGGTTCTCCTCTTCTTGAATCAGGAAGAGCGAGCGATCATCAACCATCTGGTCCAGCAGAAAGGCCTGTCGGGGCAAGCGGAAATATCCCGCCTGCCGGGCATGAAC
>CAZOPZ010000057.1:0-756 GCA_964582035.1 uncultured Methanosarcinales archaeon
GACTTTGACGGTATAGAACATTTTTGAAGACTCCGCACTCGTTTTTCTCGAGAGATTTATAAAGCTTTTGTTGGAGAAATGGAGAGCGGCGGCAGCGGCTGGGCTCCCTGTTGGTGATGGCTTTTCTGTACTACCGTTCCGGCTCGCCCCAGCGCAATCCCAGGCCCCAGACAAAATCAACGTCCAGCTCGTCATTGAGCCGGTATTGGATGAACCCCGTCAGCGGCGGGGGATCAAAGAGATAGAAGTCGAGCGTATGGGTCCATGTCAGGAAAAAATTGGCGTCGACGCCAAAACTGGGAACTCCCAAGCGAGGATATTCCTCACCATTGACTTCGAGATCTATGGTTGAAGAGCGGGAAAGCAGACTGACTTCGAGCCCTATTCCCAAAGCGGTTTCGTACAACACATCAAACTCTTTTGGTTCTGATTCCGGCCTGGGAATTTCCTGATGGAGCTCATCTATTTCCCAACGGAGCATATACCGCAGCTCAGGCAACAGGCGAACTTCACTCGTATCTTTGATTTCTTGATAGCTGATGAAAGCGCCAGGAAGAAGGCTGTAATCTTCAGCGCGGTATGAATTATAGGTTGAAGCGAAATTGCAGTGTTATTTTAATGAGCGTTCGAAAAGGCGCTCCTTACGCGGATCGTGTAGAGGAAAATGGAAAGGTTCTTATTTATGAAGGCCATGATGAGCCACGAACAAAAGGCAGCGCTGATCCTAAGGCCGTTGATCAGCCAAGATTTCATGTT
>CAZOPZ010000057.1:766-6469 GCA_964582035.1 uncultured Methanosarcinales archaeon
AAATCAATTTTTAATTCCTTGGCCATAAAGCGGGGAAGAAGGCTGTAATCAGCAGAACTCTGCCGCTGCGTTTCTCCAACAACTTCGCCGCCTATCCCATAGCGAAAATCGCCGCTCGCGCCGAACGTATTGACACCCTGGGCATCCTGCCGGTCTGGGGTAAAACCAATTGTTTCATAATACGTCGTCCTGTTCGGTCCGGCACAGCCGGCAGCCAGAGCCGCAGCCAGAACACTGGCGGTAAGAACCTGCTCGAGTTTGTTTGCCATAGAAGCAACGCAAAACGCCTTTCTGAGATTAAAAAGAGCCAGAATTATAAAAGGCTTATGCAGGAATTTGGCGTTTTTGCTTCTGTTTCGGCTGTTTATCAGGAGCCGAAAGTTCAAACTACGTTAAAGCCGCAATGGTCAGGCGGACTGCAGCTATAACTTCCTCTAACGGCACTCTCTGATAATAGCGGAAAAAAGGGATTCCCTGGCCATGGCGCTCTTCCGTATAATTTTCAGTCCAGGGAATGTGGAAGAAGACAAACGGGGTGGGCAGTTCATGTTCCTGGATGTAGTGGTTTACCCGATAGATGAGATCATTGCAGACAAATGTTCCGGCGTTGTCCGAAAGCCGTACGGGAAGCCCGGCTTGCTCTAAGAGCTGTGCCAAGGCAGGCGCATCAAAAGAGCCGGGCACATATTCCGGCGCGGACGGGTAAATGGCTTCCCGCTGGGCTCGATAGCCGGCATTGTCTGCTGCCCAGCCGTCCATGATATTCCGGCCTCGCTGTTCTATGGTGATAAACGGATCCCCTTTCAGCCCTAAGCTTATAACCAGCGACGGATTTTGCTGCTCCATATACGCTATGACCTGGTCTGCGGCTGTCTGAAACGCAACCGGAAGAATCAGGGGATCGATCGCTTCTCCGGTGGCGATTGCTTCCACTACGTCTTTTGTCGGGTTATATCGGGAGCCGACAAAAGGCTCAAAGCCTGTCAGCAGTACAGAGCGTTCCGGAAAGCAGAAAGGCAGCGCAGCGCTGAGAGTGAGCGCTTGCTGGAGGAAGGCTCGTCGTGTTATGATTCTTCTCTCTTCTTGCTGCTCTTTGCCGGTCATGGTTTATGAAGAAGCGAACTGCTCTTTTAGATGCTCTTGTAATGCCATAATTGTTATTCGAATCTTGAGTTCATTGTTCTTCCAGAGCTCGTACGTTACTCGTGTGCCACGATAGTCAATCGCATTTCTGAGATCTTTTAACTCGAGCAGATAGGCAAAATCAATATCCAATTCTGGCTTTTTTTGTTTGAGATAGGCAAACAAACATTCGTGATCAAGAGCTTTCCATCACTCGAGAGCCAGAATGGCTGCACATAATTCTTTGATGATTTCGTAATGGCCTTCCAGAAAAAGGGAAGGGAAAGATGAGGCTTTTTCTTTTACTGCTTCCCAAAATTGCTTTTTATGTTCGGCGAGAGCAAGCAATTCCTTAGCCATTCCGATATCTTTTATGCCCATTTCAAGAAGCTTATTCTCTTTGAGGCAGCTGTCAAATTCTTTTCGTTTCATACCAGAGGTTCTAACCGGCCCCCTAAAACGAGCCCATTATACATGTTTTCCAGCATCCCTCGGCTCAGATTCTTTAAATCTTTCTCAAAAAAGAGCTGAATCGGATGCCCAATTTTTCTGTTGAATTTTTCGAGGTCAAGCATTTTATACTCAGCTTGGACGAACAGGTCAACATCACTGCTTTCATGGTACGTCCCTTTTTGCACACTGCCAAAGAGGACTATGGCCTTGGGCTTTAGAGACTGGTCAAGCCATTCCACTATGCCGCTTTCAAGCAATTTCTTTATCAATACTTCACTTTTCTCGTGTCGGTAGAGAAGAGAAAGCCGGTTTGCTTCATAGTGCGGATATTTTCCTTCTTCTTTTTTCCGAAGTACTATTCTCTTTCGAACCAGGTCTTTCAAGTATTTCATGACGGTTTTTGTGTCAAGATTCGTTCTTCTTGCCAATTCCCGTACCCCGAACTGTGTCATAGGGTAATAGAAAAACTGTTGTTGGATTGCCTCCTGCATAATGTGGGATATTTTTCCTACGTTTATAAGTGTTTCTCTCCCTGGGCATTCTTAACTGTTCTCATTACTACTGAGAACTATTTCTCATTACTACTGAGAACTATTGCGGAGCACAGCTCGCCCCATTCTGCCAGCCTTTGGAACTTTTCTTCCACACTTGTAGGACAGAGCCATTTTTGAGGAAAAGTTTTTATACTTAATCTTACTTTTCTTACAAATAAGAATATTTGGTGGGGTAAACTAATGCCACTTTTAGAACTAAAAACTGTCAAGATAACGGAAAAAGGACAGATAGCTATTCCGAAGGATATTCGTGAGCAAAAAGGATTTGTAGAGGGAGAGAAAGTAGCTATTTTAGCATTTGAAGACCACATAGAAGTGCGTCCCTTAAAGCAGTTTACCGAGAAAATGTTTACGGCATTTGCCAGTGAGAAAGCTTTGGCGAAGGATTGGCTGAGTGAAGAGGATGAAGAGGCATGGAAACACTTGTGAAAGGGGATATTGTTGTTGTTCCTTTCCCTTTTTCCGATCTCAGTGCTGCCAAGAAGCGGCCTGTGGTCGTGGTCGCCCAGCTGGATGGAGACGACGTCATTCTTTGCCAGATTACGAGTATAGCGCGATCTGATGCCTACGCTCTACCATTGACTTTTGGCGACTTTGCAAGCGGGGCACTGCCACAGGCAAGTATCATTCGGCCAAACCGCATCTTCACCGCAGAAAGATCGATAATCTCGTATAAAGCCGGTTCGTTGAAAGTGAAGAAGATAAAAGAAGTTGAAAATGTGTTGGTTAAACTGATAACGTCGTAACATTGGGGTAGCGCACGTTCTTGGCATTGGAACTTTTCTTTCCATTTTCTGGAACTTTTCTTCCAAAAGACTTCAATAAAATTGGAACTTTTCTTCCAACACCTGCCCGGAAGAGCGCCGCAACATATATAAAGATTAGAGAATTCCTCTTTCTCATAAAAGAGTGTGAACCATGCAGAAAAAGAAGCATTCTATAGACCATAGGGTAGGGGGTCATCTCTTCACGGTAGGGGTTTCGATTGCCGTCATCATAGCGCTCATCAGCGTTCTCTTTGCTCTTGAGCCCGGGCCAACAGGAAATGCGATAACGGGGGGGACATCTCACGCTATTCTAGAAGAAACGTTGGCTTGCGATGATGGTGCAGATAACGATAATGATGGGTTAAGAGATTGTTTTGATCCGGATTGTTGGCCGCAAGCTATGTGCTTTGGGCAATCTTGTGGAGCTGAGAGAGTGGTGACGTGGAGTTATCAACTTCCCTCAGAGCAGGCGCAGTTGGATAGTGAATCTGTTCCGCAAGCCTTTGGTTGTTGTCAAATGGACCAATGCGCATCAGCTCCGGGTATTCCTGTTGCATGTTTTGATGGTGGTGTACTGGGCGGGATATTTGCGAATCGGGTACTCTGTAATCAGATCGATCAAAACATTTATACCTGTTCTCCAGAAACAGACGGTTCCCGCAGCCAGGACGGAAAATATGAATGTGACGGTGCTGCAGCACAATGGAAAGTCCGCTGTTTTGCTGATACGAAGTATTGGCTCAATGAAGATGAAACACAGATTTGTGATGGGAATCGATTTCTGACGTGGGAAGAATGGCAGGATGCCGGTTTATATAATCCCAATATCGACGTAACTATGTCTCCTAGTGGGATGACTGTAACGGAACGCAACTGTAATAACGGCGAAGATGATGACAAAGATGGAAAAGCTGATGGGGCTGATGTGGCAGACTGCGCATCTCCTAGAATATATCCTCTTGGCAATACGAGTCGGTTCTCAGTTCTTCTCAATGAGACTGATGCTTTCAAAGTCAAAATTGCTGCCTATCGGCCGGGTGTAAGCGTTCCCGAGGAAACCGGTTTACCTGCTTTAGCAGCACAAGACATTTACCTTTGCGACCCCAGCCTTGATAGTGAAACCGCTAAAGTGTGCTATACCGAAAATCGTGTAGATAAGAGCCAAGTCATCGATTCATTTGCTAAATTAAACCGTCTGGGAGAAAAGCCAAAATATGTGAATAATAATCCTCTGTCAAGCACCCTGTTTCTCTATGAGAATGAGCCTGCTTCGGGGCATAAAAAGGTTGTTCGCATCACTCTTGTCCGTGACCTTACTGATAAAACTACTCCTTTTGAGTTTCCTTTCAATATCTTTGCAGGAAATATGCTTGCCGAGCAGCGTCTCGTCCTAGTTCTTGACGACGAATTCTACCTACTTTCGTACGACACGACGCAGACGCTCTTTTCTTCATCAAACTTGCGATTAAAGCATTTCCCCACCGGAACAGCGTACCCGGGAGTTAACTATCCCGGCTCCAACTGGTATCTCTTTTCTGTCCTCGGTGGGAAGCAGATCGCCGTGGGCGCTTTCGGCAGCAAGTTCCTCATCAGCGCTCTCGAACCGGACGAAGAGCCTGCTGCGTACGTCATCCCTTGGGATTTAACAGAGCAATATGAAGTGAAATTTACCAAAAATACGCCGGTAAAAATAACGGCACCGTTAGGTATAGGGCAATTAACGGTCTGCCAGGATGACAATCCCCGTGATCGGGAGCAGATAAAAGTGTGTAAAGATGATAATTTAGAAGTCACGCTCCAGCGCGGCCAATTAACGAAGAGGACCATAAAAACTGGTTTTTTGGAGGCGGAAGTTGCTCTGCTCTTTGATGTTGTTCCCAATACGACGATAAAGCAAGTATCAATCTTCTCGTTAAAGTCTCTTTCTTCTGCAGAACAGGAACTCGACTACGACAATTTCATTGACAACATGGTGGCGGGCAGGCATGTAGCACTAGAATTTCCGAGCGGACAGCTGTACCTGCTGCAGCATCCGGTGGCTGATTTCCTTGATCTTGCCGCTCTTCATCTGTATGCTGATCCTGCCGGTGAAGGGGAAAGTGCTTTTGCGGGTGGAAGTCAGGTAGAATTTACAACAGGAGATGGTGGGAAGATATATATTCGAAGGAACTACGGGACTCCCCCTCCTCCTTTTAAGATTTGGGCTAAGCGTGCCGACGAGTTAGAACGAACTGACTTGGTGAAAGATCTCTCCACTTCTTTTTCGACGGATATGCCTTTCATTACCTTTAGCAACCCTGCCCTTGGCACCGTTCGGACTTCTGCTGACGATGAGATTCGCTACCAGCCAACGTTCCAGATGAGCGTAAATGGGGCCCAACACTTTTTATCATACCAAACCCCATACCTAGACATTGATGATAATTCACTCTTCTATTATTACGACTATGTTTCGACGGGAACTGCACCGGAAAAGAAAGCAGCCATATATCTGCTCTACGACATTTCTGAGGATGAGCAAACACACCTATTTACTGATCAATTTATTGAAACTTTTGCTAGCGGTGCGGAACTTGCATTAAAGATAGAAGATTCTTACTACCTGCTTGGACATCGAGGAAATCCTTCTGGAACATCGTTTTACAACCCGCAGCTTCTCACTTTAAAGACGCTTGATGGTGGGCAAGTGTTTGAGCGGCCTAATCGTGTTATAAGTGGCGTTGCTCAGTTTGAAGTCACCGAAGGCAGAATTGAAGTTGAAGTGGACATTAACGCAGGTCTCATCGAATTCCGCAAGCGCAAATCTT
>CAZOPZ010000058.1:0-6403 GCA_964582035.1 uncultured Methanosarcinales archaeon
CCCCTGTGGCGTGGAACTCAACAGCCGGGGCTATCGGCTCTTTGCCCATCAAGCCAGCTTTAAAGGCGATCTCGGCTATTTCTTTGTCCGGGCTTCGCGCTATCAGCACGGGGAGAAACTGTTGGTAGGCTTTAGCCGCGATGGAGTATTGGCGATTGAAGCAGCACTGTATGCGGCGCAGCGTCCGGTGCATACTCCCGAACGGACGAATTTCCTTTTCAAGAACAGCCCGCTGTTCCAAGAGATCCTCTCTGCAGAATCGCCGCAGCCTATTTTTGCACCGGCTTCCGCTCTTCCTATTTCTGCTTTCGATTCCAGCCTGCCGAACCTGAAAGCGGCCAAGAAAAATGCCCGCCTGGCGGGAGTTACAGATTGCATTGAAATCACCAAATGCCAGCTCGAAGACCTCGAGCTGCGGTTTGCGCAGAATACTTTTGATAGGCTTATGTTTCATATTACTTCGAAAGACGAAGAGAGGCTGAATGAGCTGTACTACCAAGCCAAAGCGCTGCTGAAGAAAGGAGGAACCTTGCTGTTGATCAGCCGGGACAAGTGGGATCCGCCGTTTCCGGAAGAGTTTACGGTGCTTTCTCGCGAGCTTTTCAAGCGGGGAGATAGCGCTTTGCAATGGATAGTACTGGAGAAAACAGCCGAAGTTCGGGAAAAAGATCATCCCCGCGCAAAAGTTTCCCGTTCATAAAGGGAAAGTATTTATAACGCTTCTTCTTTTCTTTTTCCATGGTCAGCTTTCCCGAGCTCCGTTCCCGCATCCAGGAATATTTTTCTTTTTCCAGGAAAGAGCTGTTGCCGCTGGTGGCTGCCATCTTTATCACGGCTTTCATTTTCTCTTTTCGGGACTGGGGCGGCGAAGATCAACCGGATATTGCAATTGGCCTGGCCCATATGTTCTTAGCGCTGCTTGTTGTCGGTCTTTCTCTCTTCATCCGTTTCTCCTGGCAGAAGATTTATGCTCTGAGCCAAGGCTATCGGGCGACGGTTAAAGTCTGGTGGCTGGGGCTGATCATTGCGCTGCTGGTCGCTTTCATTTCCCTGGGCCGGCTGCCTCTCGTGCTTATCGGCACGGTCGCCGTCGCCTTTTTAGAACGGCAGCGCCTGGGCGAATTCCGGTACGGTTTTTCTTATGAACAGAATGGGCGAATCGCTTTCTGGGGAATTGCGGCAAATCTGATCTTAGCCATTCTCTTTGCGGTGGGCTTGTACTTCGTGCCTGAGAGCTATTTCTTCTCCAAAGGCGTGCTGCTTAATCTGGCGATGGCTTTCTTTTCCCTGCTGCCCATCCCGCAGCTGGATGGCTTAGCGATATTCTTCGGGTCACGGATCTTATACGGCATGGCTCTCGGCCTCGTGCTTCTTGCTGGGGTGCTGCTGTTGACCGGAACGCCGCTCGGCCTGATTCTGGCGGTGGTTCTGGCGAGTGGTGCAGGAATTTTCCTGCTGCTCACGCGGTCGGGGAAATAGCTGCTCTGCATAATTCTAGCTGAGGGAAAGCTGATATACAAAAGTTGACTCTTCTGAAAATAACGCTGAAACAGAGAGCTTTAAATAAAAGCGCCATTTAGATGTTTCTTATGACTATGAGTAAAAGAGATGTGGAAAAGCGCCTGCGTGACACCAAAAGTGAACTGGCCCTCTTGGAAGCAAAATGCAAGGACGGAAGCGGAACCAAAGACGATTATATTGCTTTGACAAAGTTAAAGAAGAAATTGAGATAGCAGGGTTCTTTACTCCTGACCGAAAGTCCAAGCCGCAATCTTTAAAAGTAGGCTCTTCTCTTAGATAAATATGACCGCCGAGAAGAAAGTCTACAACGCCAAAAGTGTCATCATTAGCCGCAAGCCCGGCGCTGATCATCCGGAAGGCTTATGGTCGGCATTCATCGGCCTTTTCCAGGAGAATAATCCCCATCTCAAAGGCCGCGCGCCTTTTGAAGTGCTGGACATCAAAGACACGGAAAAAGTGCGCATCCGTGATCTCCGCAATATTTCCTTTTATTTAAGAGGCAATGATCTCGTCATCAACAATCTGGAAACGGTGACAATCGAGAAAGAAGGCAACATTGTGACACTGACAGGGAAGCAAAGGCTGTGAAGAGTTTTAATAAATAAGATGGAGGTAAAATCTAATGAAAAGAACTATCAACACATTGATCAATGATTTGCCACAGTTTGGTGATTCTCCAAAAGGAGATGTCCCTATTTTTGAGATTGCTAGAATTACGGAGAAGCCTTTGCCCCATACTTCCGGGCTTCAACCGCAAAGAGTTGTGGGTATTATTGGGATTCTCAATCCCTCAAGCAACTATGTTTTTTATGCTTCAGAGTGGTATTTAGATAAAGAAGGGAAACTCTTTGCTCCTTTAGGTAAAGGGCAGAACGGGGAATACATACATCGTACAAAAATTGCTGATTATGATGTTATAGTTAATCCTCTTTAAATCATGCCCCCTCTCGAAAACGTCGCCTTATTCGACTTAGACGGCACGTTAGCAGATTATGATGGCGCTATGCTTCGGGATTTGCAGTCTCTAGCAGCTCCAGGAGAACCTGCCATCACTTTATATCACGAAGACCTTCCCGCTCATATCGAAGCGAGAAAAAATACCATTTCCCGGCAGCCCGGCTGGTGGTTTAATCTGGAAGAATTGGCACTGGGATTCGATGTTCTTCGGGAGTGTATCGCTCTCAGCTTTCAGATTCATGTCCTGACCAAAGGCCCGCGCAGCAAGCCGGCGGCCTGGAAAGAGAAAGTTGAATGGTTCCAGCAGCACGTGCTTCCTCTGGCTCCTAAAGCCGACATCACCATCACCCAAGACAAAGGCCTCGTCTATGGGAAAGTTCTGGTTGACGATTTTCCGCCATATATGCTGCGCTGGCTGGAGCATCGGCCCCGCAGTTTAGGGATCATGCCGCTGAGCGAGCAAAACAAGGACTTTTCTCATCCGAATGTTGTTCTGTACGACGGCAGCAATCTGCCGGAAGTCCGGCAACGGCTCGAAGAAGCGTATGCACGGCAGCCAGGAACTTCCACCAAAGATATTTAAACCTCCCCCCTTCCGTCCCCTTCCATGCTCCGTGATTTTACCCCGCGATTATACCAGCAGACCATTCTCGGCACCGCTGCTCAGTTTAACACGCTCGTCGTCCTGCCCACCGGCTTAGGAAAAACTGCGGTAGCGCTGCTGCTCACCGCCCAACGGCTGCACTTCTATCCGTCTTCAAAAGTGCTTTTCCTGGCGCCCACCAAACCGCTGTGTGAGCAGCATGCGGAAACGTTCAGGAAACACTTGGATGTCCCTCCGGAAAAAATCGTGGTGTTCACGGGCAGCCTGGCACCAGAAAAACGTGCTGTCCAATGGAAAGCTGCGCAGATTATCATCAGCACGCCACAGACCATTGAAAATGATACCATCAATAATCGTATCCTTCTGGAAGACGTCAGCCTGCTGGTTCTCGACGAGGCGCACCATGCCACGGGCGATTATGCCTATGTCTGGCTGGCAGAGCAGTATGAGAAGCGGGGTCGCTATTCTCGTATCCTCGCCTTAACTGCCTCTCCCGGCAGCACGCTGGAAAAGATCAAAGAAATCTGCACCACCTTGCACATCGAGCGGGTGGAAGTGCGCACGGAAAAAGATCCGGATGTGCAGCCGTATGTGCAGACGATCAAGAAGAACTGGATCCCTGTCGATTTTCCGGAAGAGTTCAGGAAAGTCCAGCAGCTGTTGCTGCTGTGCAAGAAATCAAAACTATTGGAAATGCAAAAGTTGGGCTTTGCTTCTTCTGCCGACTTACGCAAAGGCGACCTCTTATTGCTGCAAGGGGATATGCAGAAGCAGATCTCTTCCGGCGATCATTCTTTTGAGCTGCTGCGTTCCATCTCCCTCGCCGCGGAAGCGCTGAAAGTCGAGCATGCTCTGGAGCTGCTAGAGACCCAGGGCTTGCCGCAGCTGTTTTCCTATCTGAATAAAATTCGGCAGGAATCCCGCACCAGCCCGGTCAAAGCCGTCAAAAATCCGGTCATCGACGAGCACTTCAAGGGCGCTTTGGCGTTGACGGAGCAGCTCATCGAAAAAAATATTCCGCACCCAAAGCTGGAAAAGCTCTTGGGCATGGTGCAGGCAACGCTGCAGCAGCCCCAGGCAAAAATCATCATCTTCACGCAATTTCGCTCTTCTGCTGACCTGATCCAAAAAAAGCTGGAGGCTCAGAAGATATCTGCCCATCTCTTTCTCGGGCAAGCGAAGAAAAACGGCCAGGGATTTTCCCAGAAGCAGCAGAAAGAAATCCTGGAACAGTTCCGTGATGCCGCTTTCAATGTGCTGATCTCTACGTCCGTCGGGGAAGAAGGCATCGATATCCCGAAAGTGGATGAAGTCATTTTTTACGAGCCGGTGCCTTCCGCTATCCGCACCATCCAGCGGCGAGGCAGAACGGGAAGGCTGGAGCAGGGCGAAGTCAATTTTCTGGTCACTTCGGGCACGCGCGATGAAGCCTACCGCTGGACGGCCCATCACCGGGAAAAGCGCATGTATCGCACGTTAGAGCAGATCAAGAAGGAGAGTGCTTTCCTGCAGACGGCAAATAAGGCCCTTACTCTGGATGCTTTTGTTCCGGAAAAGCAAAGCGTCGCTATACTTGCAGATCATCGCGAAAAAGACAACAGAGTCGTCAAAGAGCTCATCGGTTTGGGGCTTTCGGTAAAAACCGCGCAGCTGCAGGTTGCTGATTACGTACTCTCCGGCACCGTCGGCGTGGAACTCAAGAAAGTGCCGGATTTTGTGGCGTCCATTATCGATGGCAGATTGCTCGATCAGGTCCGGGAGCTGAAGCAGAATTTTGATAAAGCTTTAGTCATCATCGAAGGGGAAGAAGATATCTACTCCGTGCGGAAAGTGCATGCCAACGCCATCCGGGGCATGCTGGCGTCGATTGTTTTAGATTTCCATGTGCCGGTGCTCTACACCAAGAATCCTCCGGATACGGCGCAGCTGTTAGCGGTCATGGCCAAGCGGGAGCAGGACAAAGACCGGGATTTTTCTTACCATGCCCGGAAGCCGCGGACGGAACAGGAGCAGCAGGAATTTATCGTTTCTTCCCTGCCCGGCTTGGGCGTGCAGACGGCGCGCCGATTGCTGGAGACTTTTGGCAGTATCAAAGCGCTCGTGAATGCTTCTCGCCAAGAATTGCTGGAGATTGAAGGGGTTGGCGAGAAGACGGCGGAGAAGATTCTGGGGCTGTTGGTGTTGCCGTATCAAAAGAAGAAAGAATAACTTTACCAACTTCAGTTGTACGATTTTCTCGTACAACTCAAAACTAGAGTGCACTCCTATTTGTTGACATGAAGCTCATTTTTAACATTTTTGCTTCAAATGGATGAAATACAGCAAAAGCGTATTCTTCGCATTACCATTTTCTTTAATCTTGGCGTCTCGAAATAAAAAATAAAAAAAAGCTGAAAGAAAGCGTTCTCAAAACACTTCCTTCTTCAGCAGCTTCTTCTCCACGCTCCACTTGCCGCTGCCATAGACCAGCAGCACCAGGAAGGCCGCAAAGAACAGCCACGCCGGATCCCCGCCATTCAGGATGGGAAGCCAGCTTTGCTGCCGATGCACCATGACATATGCTGCAGCCATCTCCAGCGCCCCAATGCCTGCTGCCAATCGCGTGAAGAAGCCCAGCAATACCGCCAGCCCTCCGAAGAATTCGATCACTCCCGCCAGGCCGAAAAGGCTGGCCAAAGCAGCCGCACCGCCGCCATTCACGCCGCCGAACCAGCCGAAGAGCTTTTGCCCGCCGTGGAGCAGAAAGCCGAAGCCGACGATAACGCGGAATAAGACGTACAGCACGTCACCATACTTCTGAACATTTTTTTCACATAAGCCCATAGGAAACACCTCCGAATCAAGAAAGATGCATCTTCTTTTGCAGAGAATCCTTCTGCACCAGGAAACCTTATAGAGCAAAGCGAAGTTGATAAGGCACTTTACCTTCTTAACAATAATTTAGTTACAGGAGCAGAGATGCAGAGAGTTCTTGCTTTGCTTATTGTGGCAAAAGCACAGGGAATAGAAGTTGGAGATCTTGATGAGGCAATAGGAAATATTAATGATCCTAATATAGACCAGGACGTGTACAAAGCGTTTGCCGCAAAGGCTTCCGACACGTTTTACCTTAAAGACTTGCTTGAAAATTCAGAAGCAACTATGCAGAAATTAAGAGATGCAGTTCTTGCCCTCGACAAGGCAAGCACTTCAATAAGCTCTCTCATAGATGATCTGAAAAATACAGATAAGCAGAAGAAGGATACTGCACAGCGGCTTCTTAATGAGCTGGGATTAACTCCAAAAGAAAGAATTGATCTTGGAGAAGGAAGATATGTTGAC
>CAZOPZ010000059.1:0-6029 GCA_964582035.1 uncultured Methanosarcinales archaeon
ATGAAAGATTTTGTAATAGTTCCTTTCTGCCCAGGACAGGACTTAGGTTTGCTAAACTGGTAAAATTGCCAAATGCTTTTTTGTTCAAATCTTTCTCCAAATCAAAATCTTTATTGGTCTTCTCATCCCATAAAATCAACCCTTCTTTGAAAAAGAATTCTCTTATTTCATCTCGCTCCAACTGCTGAGAGTTTGGCCCATACCTCATGAAAAATTTCCCATTCACTGAGTAGGGCTTATTTTTTCCCTCTGGAACATCAATAATAAGGACCCCTCCAATTTCCTCTACTGAAATCTCTAACTTAGGGTTAAAATTTCTTGCAATATCTACAATTTGTGATTTTAATCTGTTGGTGACATTGGTGCCTTTGATTTCTCCGTTATCACTGACACCCAGAAGAATCTTCCCACCGGCAGCGTTGGCAAAAGCACAAATCTCCTTGCCCAAATCAGAAGAATCCCTTTCTTTGAACTCAAGATTAAATCCTTCACCTTCTTTTAACAGGAACTCTAACTCTTTTTTATCCATAATCAAATGAAAAACACTTTCCATTTAAAAACATTGTTTCTCCAAAACGCCTCCCCCTTAATGTACTAAACGATAAGCCTTCGGCTCGTAATGAGGAAAACCCCCATCGCTAACTTAAAGAGATGTATTAATCAACTGTGTTGGTGCTGGTTCCTGCGTCATAACTTCAACCTTCACTACGTTCAGGTTGACCTCGGCATAAAGCCGAGGCAACTTAACATCGTTATGCTCAATTCTTCCGTCGCTAAGAACTCACACTTTTAAGCTCGTCACTTTGCTCACGCCGTCCTGCATGCTCACCCCGAACAGCGTATCGGCTTCAGAGATCAGCGCATCGTTATGGGATATCAGGATGTACTGCGCCCGGTCGGCATAATTCCGGATCAGCTTCGCTAATTTCTCCGAGTTATGCTTGTCCAAAGCAGCATCAATCTCATCCAGCACATAGAATGACGCCGGCTGGTATTCCTGAATGGCAAAGATAAATGCCAAGGCCGTTAGCGTTTTCTCTCCGCCAGAGAGCGATTTAATGTCCAAAAAGCGATTGCCGCTCAGCCGGACTTTGATGCTCAGCCCATCAGCGAATATGTCTTTCTGATTCTCCAGCTGCAGATAGGCTTTCCCTTTCGTAAACAGGCTGCTGAAGATCCGCTGGAAGTTTTCATTGGCCTGATTAAAAGTTTTCAGGAAATGCTCAGTTTTCTTGGACTCAATCTCGTTCATCAGCGCCAGCACATCCGTCTTTTCTTTTTCCAGATCATCTTTCTTCTTGACTAACGCATTGAATTCCGTCTCGATCTGCTCATAGATCTCCAGCGCTTTCAGGTTCACTGCAGACATCTGGCTGAGCACGATCTCAAACCGGCCGAGATCCTTCTGCAGCTTCTCGACATTCTTCTCGGGCAAGAGCTTCACCCCCGCATGCCGTTTCAGCTCTTCGTCCAGCCCGGCCAGTCTCGCTTTCACTTCAGCATTTTTCAAGGAAACCAGATTCAGCTCTTTTTCCTGCGAACGGGCTTTTTCCCGCAGCTGTTCCACCTTGTTCTCAAAAGAGCTGATCTCCTGCGACAGCTTTTCCCGTTTCGTGAACAGCTCCCGATACTGCGCATAGAACTGCGTGCTGGCCTTTTCTTTCTCTGCCAACACTTTTTCCTGCTTGCCCAATGCAGCCGTCAGCTGCTCAACTTCTTTCCGGAACTGCAACTCTTCTTTATCATGCTGCTTCAGGATGCCCCGCACTTTTTCCTGCTCTGGGGCAACTAACTGCTCTCCATGCACGTGCGCATTTTTCAGCTCGGCCTCGATGCGCAGCAGCGCTTCCCGGCACTGCTGCTTGGATTCTTCAAACGCGCGCAATTGCGCCAATAAGCGCGGATCGCGCAACTCCGTCACTTTCAGGCGGAGCTGTTGTTTGTCCTCTTTCAGCTGCAGCAGCTCGCCATTCTGCTGGCTCAGGCCCTTCTGCATCTCGCCGAGCAGCTTTTCCACATCTTTCAGCCGCTGCTGTGCAGCTCCCCGCGACTGTTCCGTGGCTTCCAGATCGCCGGTTTCCAGATGCAGGAGCTTCTCAAACTTCACCATCTCTGCTTCCAGCTCCGAGCGCCGGTTCCGTAATGCGGCGATCTCCTGCTCATTCGCTTCGCGTTTCGTGCGCACACTGTCGATGACCGATTGCAGCTGGCTACTCTCTTTTTCCAGCCTTTCCAGCAATTCCTCGGAATCCCTCTCTTTAAACCCGCCGCCGGAGCGCTGTAAGAAGCCGCCCCGCATCACGCCGCTTTCCATGACGCTGTCGCCTTCCAATGTGCTCATGCGGATCCTGCCGACGCCGATCTTTCTGGCCGCTTCGACATCAGCAACAACGAGCGTATTCCCAAACACATGTGCAAAGGCTTTCTTGTATGCTGCAGGAAAGGTGACGAGATGCAACGCAAAATCATGCGCCCCCTGCTGCTTCAGGAGCGATTTGTCTTCCGCAGTGATATCTACAGACTTTATCTTGTTCAGCGGGATAAATGAGACCACGCCGAGCTTTTCTTTCTTCAGGAATTCGATGCATTGCGCAGCCGTCTTGTCCGTATCGACAACCAGATGCTGCATTTTTCCGCCCGCTGCCGTTTCCACGGCCCGGGCATATTTTTTATCCACTCGGCCGAGCTGCGCGATCGTGCCTTCCATACCAGAAAATCTCTTTTTCTGCTCCAGCAATCGCTTGACAGCCGG
This sequence comes from uncultured Methanosarcinales archaeon, assembly GCA_964582035.1. GTDB lineage: Archaea > Nanobdellota > Nanobdellia > Woesearchaeales > GW2011-AR9 > JAUYQE01. The sequence continues at coordinate 2,753 of CAZOPZ010000059.1, forward strand.
ATTGGCATGCATATCGGCATCCACAGAACGTAATTTCGCCTCGATGGCAGCTTGCTGCTCCTGCAGTCCCTGCAGCTTTGTTTTGGCATGCGCCATTTGCGCTGCAAAGCTGCTATCCTGCTCCAGGCAGCTGTTGAGGCGCAACGTTGCTTGCGTTAATTCCTTCTTGAGCTGCTGCAGCGCTTTCACTTGCTCCTGCTGCTCTTTCTCGACGACTTTTACTTTCTGCAAGCGCTCATCTAATGTCTGCAATTGGTATTCCAGCTTGTCTTTTTCCCGCAGCAAGTCCTGCTGCTGCAGCCGGGTTTTTTGGACCGATTCCTGCAAGGCATCCAGGCGGCTTTCTTTCTCGTCAATGGATCTTTCCAGCTCCGGCGACGACTCCAGATTATGCTTTTTTCTGAACTGGGCCAGGTGCTTTTCCAGCTCTGCTGCTTCCCGCTCTTTCTGCTGTTTTTCCCGCAATAAGTCTTTTTCTTTGCCACTGAGCGAGGTCGCTTTTTCCTGCAGGTCCTGCAATTCCTTTTGCAGCTGGTCTTTCCGCTGCTCGATCTTATTGAGCTCGTCTTTTAAAGAGGATACGCGCGTCTTATCCTGCGCCATGCGCACTTTCAGCTCTTCGACTTCCCGGTGCACCCGCAGCTGCTCTTTTTCGCCTTTCTGCTCGATCTCTTTGTTTAATTGGGAGACCGCTTCTTTGGCTTTTGTGATCTTTTCTTTCAGTGCCGTGCTCTCTGTCTCAAAGTTGACGATAGCCGTTTGCCGGCCACCCATCTCTTTTTCCAGCATTTCCCGGGCCGCTTCTTTTTCCTGCTGCAGCAGGTGGATAATCGTCGCCTTGCAGGCATCAATATTCGCTTTGGCTTCTTTGAACTGCAGCGCCTGATTGCGGTCTTTTTCCAGCTCTTTCAAGTATGTCTTTCGTTCTTTCAGAATGACCGAGGCATTTTGCAGCTTTTCATCGACATGCTCCATCTCCCGAAGGGCTTTCTCTTTCTTTTCTTCATACACCGACACATCGCTGATCTCTTCCAGGATTTTCCGCCGCTCTACCGTCGGCATGTCGACAAAGCGCATGATATCACCCTGCAGGATGATGTTGTAGCCGTCCGGATTGATCTTGGCAATGGCCAGGAGATCGAGCACTTCCGTCCTGCTGCGCTTCTTGCCGTTTACCCGGTAGACGCTTGTTCCTTTGGTCGTAACGGTCCTGCTGATGACCACTTCCGGGGCATCTTCGGGGAAAATCTTCTGGGTGTTATCAAAAGCGATCTCGACCGTAGCGGCAGAAGATGGCTTCTTGCTTTTAGCACCATTAAAGATGAGATGGGAGGTCTTTTCAGCCCGCAGGGATTTGGCGGAAAGCCTGCCGAGAACGAAACAGAGGGCATCGCCGATATTCGACTTGCCACTTCCATTGGGCCCGAGAACGCAATTATACTTGGTATCGAAAGGCACCTGTGTCTTATGGGCAAAGCTCTTGAAGCCGTGCAGGGAAATGCGGGTAATGCGGGTCATGGGAATACGCTCAAAGGATGCCTATTTTTCTGGGAGAAAGGTTTTATTTTTTGTATATAAAGGTTGCTGTGCAGAGAGGGTTTCTGGGAAGTGGTGAAAATAAGAGGAACCGTTACTAAAGCTTTTTCTTCGCGGTTTCAAAGAGGAAATGAACACAAAAAATGCTGCCCCGCCCGCATAATTCTCGGATGTAGGGAACGAATCAAGTACTCTAAAGCCCGGTCTTTATCGTAAAAAATCTGTTCATTATAGCCGGCTACTGCACAGCCGTACAGCGCCGCTGGTTTGGTCTCTGCAACGCGGTGTGAAACTTTCCACAAGGTCTTACCATAACAGACCACATCATCGACTATCAGAACTTGTTTTCCCCGTACTGCTGAAAAGTAGGATCTTTTTTGCAGCCGGGGTACGTGCGGAGACAGGTCATTTCCATTCACACAAGAATAGCACACGGGTAAGAGCGGACAGTCCAGCACGTCCATCAGCAGAAACGATGGCTCGAAGCCACCGGAAGCGATGCCGACAAGCGCTTCGATGCCCGAAAAGCCCGGAAACATTCTTGGCAAGGACTGGCCAAATACTTGCAAGGCAGAATCCAGACGCAAATGTCGGACTTTCGGATATTCACATCCCGCATAGGTATCGATCATTGTTGCGTGAGGAAGAAGAAGTTCCCGAAGAAGAGCTGGATCTTCCGGCTCACCCCGATAAAAAGAGCCGACACAACGCTTTCCTGTTTCATAGAGAGCAGTAAGGCAAGCTCTTTTTTCATCCCAGAATCCCCCTCCCGGCAGCCGCACGATGCCGTCAAACAGAAGCTGAGCCAGGTCTAAGATATCCTGCTTGAGAGTTATGGGGTTTTCCTCATGCTCCAAGCTCCGCAGCACATCGGAACCGGTACAGGAAAGAGGCTCTCGCTGCGAGAAATTGGCATACTCGTGCCTATACCGCTTTTTTCCGTTCCCATCTCCCGCAGCTTCTGCGCTTTCTTTCGGGCTATGCGTAAAGCCAGATGCAGCGGCTCCGGCAATTTATGGGGCAGAACAATGGTTGTGGGAATGATCTGCTGTACGGAGCTCAGGGAGACGAGATGGCCAGGCGAGACGTAAAGGGGATTCGCATGCTCTTTGGTTTTGAGGGCATAGCCCAGTGTTTTCTCTTGAAGAACAATCTTTCCTTCTGCAACGGTGCCCAAAGGTAAAGTCTCGCTGATGCCGATCGTCGGCACGTTCAAAGCCAAACCCAGGTGGGATGCTATTCCTAATCGGCGAGGATGCAGGATGCCCGTGCCTTTGACAAGTAAAACATCGGGCTCTTTCTCGAGTTGGTTGTACGCTTCGATAATCGCCGGCATTTCCCGGTATGCTTCGAAGCCGGGCTGGTACGGTAAAGGGTTTGGTAGCAGGGAGGTTTTTTTCTCGATAAGTTTCAAAGAAGGGTACTCGCAGACGACAACTGCAGCAAGCAATTTCTGGCCGATGGCTGCACAGGCTGCTCCGCCGATAGTTTTTATCGCCGTAAAGCCGTCTTTCAGCACGATTTTTGGAGCTAATTTCGCTTGCTCTCTTTTCAGTTCGATAAGGTCCATGGGTCACCGGTTTTCTCGTAGCGGTGGGGCGAAGCGTTTATTTATAAATTTTTCTTTTGGTGACTACTAAAAAGTTAGAACCTGGCTCGGCCCGGGGGGAAGCAAAAACAGGAAGCTAGACAGATGCTTTCTTTCCGGACGACCGGTAAAATTGAACCAGCAGCATCATAA
>CAZOPZ010000060.1:0-2043 GCA_964582035.1 uncultured Methanosarcinales archaeon
TGTGGGTTGCCTCAATTTTTTCAGCTCTGAAAAATCAACTTCGTTAAATCGCATATGTTAGGCGTAATTGCTCGGCAGCACTCCCGCCCTTGAATTGAGGGGCGCACAAACAAAACATTTAATAAACATCCGAAATATTATCTTATAAAAGAGGAACGAATATGGGATATCCAAATTTCCAGAATAAACACTTAGAACAAGCGCTTTTCAATCCACAAGATTATGTTAATTGGAAGAGTTATTTAAAGAAGAATTATAAGAACGCTCCCCCAAAATATGTTCTTATTTATTATCCAAAAATTCTTAATTATTTTAAAAGAAAATACAAACCAAAAAGAATCAAGCTTTACAGACTAATTACAGTTTATCAGTATAAAGATTTAGGTGTGGTTTGTATGACTGGCATTGGTTCACCTCATGCCTCAACTGTAATTGAAGAACTGATTGCTTTAGGTGGTAAAGAGTTTTTGAATATAGGTTCTGCGGGTGGATTGAAAGCGTTTGGCACATTTTTGTGCGAAAAATCAATAAGAGATGAGGGAACAAGTTCTCATTATATCCCTCATAGGAAATTTGCATATCCAGATAAAGAACTTACAAAAAGATTAGAAGAACATTTACTAAAAAATAATATCTCTTTTCAAAAAGCAACATCATGGACAATTGATGCCCCATATAGAGAAACAAAAGCAGAAATACAAAAATACAAGAAACAGAATGTTGCAACTGTTGAAATGGAATCATCCGCTCTCTTTACAGTAGCACAAATAAGAAAAGTAAAAATTGCTTCTGCTTTTGTAGTTTCTGATGTTCTTGGAGAAGATAAATGGGATCCTCAATTTGATGCAAAGCATGTCAATCGAAAACTTTACCAACTTTTTGATGTTGCTTTGGGATGTTTATTTAAAGAATAGTGCGCCCCCTAATTTTATGCCCGCCAAAACGTGCTGCCTCGCAACTCAAAATTACTTTGTAATTTTGCCACGCCCTGCGGGCTTTCACTTCGTTCAGGACGCCTAACAGCAATTGCATATCGTTAGCCAATCTCGAACGGGAACAAGTCGTACTGTGCTTCTTTGCTTCTTCGGGTTATCCAGTATTCGTTTCCCCGCACCAGATAGACTAAGTCTAGGTCGTATAATTGCTTCATCCAGCGGACTTCTTTTTCCGTCTTCGGTGTAGCGGGGCTGTGTTTCATCTCCGCGAGATAGACGAGCAGTGTTGGATGGAGCTTTGTGACTTGGTGAACTCCGTCATCGTCCCGATAGTGCACTTGCCCGAGGGAATAGCCGCCCACATACCGGGGTATGCGAGAAAGCGGCACGCCCACCAGTTTTTCCAACGGCTTCATGCCGGGGAATAAGGTCGGGAAGTATTTATGTTTTTCTTTGAAGGCTATGCGTTCCCGACTTTTTGAGCCGTAATTTTTATATTAAGCACTCCTTTTTCCCTCTCGTGGGCGACACCAAATCAGCAAATAGTAAATCCTGTTCCCGGCGCTCTTTCTTGAAAAAAACAGCTTGGGTTCTGGGAGGAACGGTAGCAACGGGGCTCGCTGCCCGCCTGGGTGTCTGGCATACGTACGACGAGAGTCTCCTCTTATCTGAGCCTGGCCCAGGTTATGATGGTGATGTGCTGAAAGTCATGTCCTGGAACGTGGCAGGCTGGCGGCGCCGCTCTTTGCCGGCGGGCGAAGCGATTGGGTATCAGCAGCGGGATATTAGCGGAACGTTTGCCGAAGCGCTGGAGTTTCTCCGCCAGGAACGGCCGCATATTCTGCTGACGCAGGAAGACACGTCCGGGAGCAGAGGAAGCAATTTTTTTGATGCCGTCACGCGCCTTCGGGAAGAGTTCGGCCATGCGTATTATGGAAAACTATTTGATTATAGTTATCTCGGCGGCCTGCTCGAGGGCGGCAATTATGGAAATGCCATCTATTCCCGGTTTCCCCTCTCTAGCGGGCAGATGTTTTCTTTTTCCAGCGAGATCTCTTTTTTTGAGTATCCACTGACCGCTTTGGAGCATTTCTTCGTCGGCAGCAAA
>CAZOPZ010000060.1:2103-5794 GCA_964582035.1 uncultured Methanosarcinales archaeon
TCAGCGCTGGCTTCCAGTGGAAAGGCCGTCCAGTCTTCGTCGACAATCTGCATCTTGGAGCAGGAGATGTCGACCTCGAGCGGGAATTGCAGTTCGAGCTCTATATCAACAATGTCTTTGACTCGAGAGCCATGCGCTTCATTGGCGGTGATTTTAATTCTCCACCGAACTCCAAGCACCATCGCCTTTACGACGATGGGGATGACCACACCAGCGACCGTTCCATCCAGCAGGCGGTTTTTCGCATGGAAGAGCTGGGCTTAGGCAAATTTGTCTTCTGGCCGGCCTTGGGATTGCATGACCGGAGCTTTACGCATGGAGAGGAATATAATACGTTTCCGGCGACGGACACGGAAACGCTGGCGCCCCGGGCCTGCGAGCGGGCGTATGATTTGATTTTTGGCTACGCTCCCCGACGAAATCTGGAGATGATTTCGTATCGTGTGGCGCAAGAGGTGCATCTTTCAGACCATGCGCCGGTCATTGCGGATTTTGTTCTTCGCGACAGATAGAAAAACCGCCACCGCCCAGAATTTCTGAAATGCTGCTCACTTCTTTTGTGCACAGCTTCTCCTTTGAACTGGGAATTCCCGAAGGAACAGGTTCTCTGGCTTACCTTTTTGTTGTTTTTCTTGATGGGCTCAGCGAACGTAACGAGCTGATGCCCGCCGTTTGGTGCAGTACACAGCGAAGCAACGACTTCACTGGTACGCCAAAGGTTCCCCCTTTGAGCGCTTTATTAAAGGTGCTTCAAGACCTGCGCACTACCAGGTTATGCGACGGTGGCGTATGACAGAAATAGAACTCTCGCTTTTTATAAACCTTACTTCAGCCGTATCGTTTCCAGATTCTTTGGAGCGATAGTTTCTATCCGGAACTGCTGGTGGATGCTGGTGGCTAAATCCAAGCAGCGGGAGGCTTCCCCATGCAACGTCATCACTTTCCGGGGCTGCGGATTGCAGTGCTTGACGAAGTTCATCAATTCTCTTCGATCAGAATGGCCGGTAACTTCCACTTTATGCACTTCCATGTTCATTTTAATGACTTGCTGCTTGCCGTTCTCGCGGAGCAGGACTTCTTTTTCTCCAGCCCGGATGCGATAGCCCAAGCTGCCCGGCGGCTGATAGCAGGAAAAGACCAGGGAGTGCTTGCTCCCCTCAGCCAAGCCCTTCAAGTATTCGACGGACGGCCCGCCTTGCAGCATGCCCGAGGTGGCCAGGATCATGCAGGGCCCTTCTTCAAGCATGATCTGCTTCCGCTCTTTATTTGATCCTACCTGTACAAAAACGTCAGAGAGGAAAGGGTTATTTTCTGTATGGAAAATTTCCTGGCGGATGTTCCGGTTGAGGTACTCCGGATGAGCGGTATGGATCGCCGTAATGTCCCAGAGCATGCCATCGAGATATATGGGCGTTTTTGGGATTCTTCCTTCTCGAACCAGCCGCTCAATGATGATCATGACTTCCTGCGCGCGGCCGGAACCCAGGACAGGCATGAGCACTTTTCCCCCACGCTTGAAAGTGTTCGTGACCACTTCGGTCATATAATCATCAGCTTCCCGCGAATTCATAACATTGTCCCGGCCGCCGTAGGTCGCTTCCATGATCAGGGTTTCTACCCGGGGGAATTGGGTATGGGCGGCTTCCAGAAGATTTGTCCTGGCATATTTAATGTCGCCCGTATAGACGAGGTTATGCAGCCCATTCCCAATATTCAGGTGCACGATGGCGCTACCTAGCATGTGGCCCGCATTGTAAAATGTCAGGCGCACGTCCGGGGTGATATCTGTTACCGCGTCATAATCCACACAAATGGTGTGTAAGACCATGCTGCGCACATCTTCCGTAGTATAGATGGGATCTTCTCCTTCGTTCCGCTGGATTTTAATGAAATCCAGCTGCAGCAGGGCCATGACATCGCGTGTCGGCTCCGTGCAGTAGATCGGCCCTTGGTAGCCATATTTGAACAGATAGGGAATAAGGCCGGAATGGTCCAGATGGGCATGAGAGACGATGACCGCATCAATTTCACTGATATTAAATTCTGGTGCGTCCAAAAAAGGATAGGATTCGGGGCCTTCCTGGCTGGGATCAATGCCACAATCCAAGAGGATGCGCGATTCCGGGGTTTGCAGCAACAGGCAGCTTCTTCCTACCTGCCGGGCCGCCCCTAAAAAGGAAACACGGACCCATTCGTGCTTCTTTTCCCGTAACCAGCCGTCATAGACGCGATGGCCGGTCTTGTCGAGGAATTTCTTGCGGTCTTCGGCATGGTCGAATAAAACCGAACGGATGCCTTCAATGAGCTTGGAGCGGAGGGGAGGGATGCGCTTGATGAGGGGGACCCAGAACGTTTCTTCCCGAATGGAACGGAGGATTTCGCCCTGCTTTCCGATGACAATCCCCGGTTTTTCGGCGTTGATGATAACTATCGATCGAGGAGGGTCAAAAAGGCAGTCCTGGATGCCCGCTTCTTCTGGAATAAGTTCCCGGATGCGCTTTTCCGCTTTTTCCGGCTCTAAGCAGAGCGATGGATGGGGGCGCACTTCAATGCGCTTTTTGAATTCGCTTACCGCTTGCCGGACAATGCTCTGGTGATCTAAGAAAAATGCTTTATCGTTGGTATAGAGCACGATATTTGCGCCTTCAAAAGCGCTGTCTGCTATTTTCTCAGCAGGTACAATTTTGAGTACTTCTTTGATGATGTCTGGCATAGAGTATGAACCTTTTGTGTTTTTTGTTCTTTTTATTTGTTTGATACCCCGCCCCTTTGGGCGGTTGGGTTAACTTTTCTTTCCACAGCATAGCGGGGTATTAAACATTAAAAATACCCTACCGCTGTGGTGGTTGGGATTTTTATTTCAACGAGTTTTTTTCGGTGCGGTCTCCAGAGGAGCTTCAAATCACCTGATCGCTTTAATTACTTTTTTTCTAAGAATCACCAGAGTCTGCAATTCTGAGAAGATTCTTCGGAGTATGCAGCAGCTTTTAGAGGGTGATGTTCCATTCTTTCTGCATAATCTGCTTTATTCCATCGCGCTGCACGGTAACGACGACAATGCCGTTTCCGGATGCGCTATCGCGCTGCAAGGCGGCATTGACCGCTTTCACGGCGAGCTTTATTCCCTCGCTGATCGGCAAGTCTGCCCGGTATTGAGTTTCCAGCACACCATACGCAAAAACGGAGCCGGATCCTGACGAGACGTAATCTCTCACTTTGGTGACACTGCCATCGGGGAACAAATCGTACAAGTGGGTCCCTTCGGCGTCTCGCCCGCCAAGGAGGAAATGAGCAATCCCGGGGAGCATGCTCGGCTGTCGGATAAGCCCATACAACAGGCCTCCGAGAAGGTTGGCAGCCTGCTTGGCACTCGGTTTCTTATTGGTGCGCACCTCTTTCAATTTCAGTTCGGCACGGAAAAGCTTGATTACAAGTTGAGCCGGCAATAGTCACGGCAAAATCATCGGAAATAATATGGGCTTTCTCGGCGCGCTTGTCGACGATCATGGTTCCGGCCGTAGCGCGCATGTCTGCAGCCAAGACTACTCCATCACTGCAAGCTATTCCTATAGTAGTCGTTCCAGTTTTAAGCTGCTGTTCTTTCATCAGAGAACTCCAAGAATTTTTAGGTCACCTCTCGTTGAGGAAGTGAAAAGGGGGGCTTATTTTTAAAGGTTTCGGTCAATCTTTT
>CAZOPZ010000061.1:0-3346 GCA_964582035.1 uncultured Methanosarcinales archaeon
CATCCAACACAATGTCTTTGTGGATCTTGTCTTCTGCTAAATACTGGAAGAGCTGGCGGAAATCGTCCTCCTGCAGTTTTTCTGGATCCTGCGCATACTGCCGCTTGATGTCGAGCAACGTCGACGTGAGCGTTTCCGCAATAAAAGCCGGCTTTATTCTGGGATGCTGCTGCACCAGCTCCTCAAAAAGCAGCATCTTGTCCGACAAGGCCAAGTGCTGAGCCAGATCTTTGCTCAGGCCGAGCTTCTGCTGATACCGCACAATCTTCTCGTCGAGCAATTCCGGAAGGGTAATCGTCTTAAGATCCGGAACAACCAGCGGCACGTCCGTCTCCGGATACATCCGGGCTGCACCGGGCATGGGCCGCAGATAGGATGTTGTTCCATCAGGATTCGCTTTCCGCACTTCTTTGGGCACGCCCTGCAAGGCTTCCTGCGCCCGGGCATACACGGCTTCCAAAGCTCTTTGCGCCCACTGCTCGTCATCAGCGACGAGAATAAAAGCATCTTTCTTCGTGCACTGCAGCGCTTTCTTTACTGCTTCGACTTCTTCTGCGGTGATACCATACTTGGGCAGCTCGTCGGAATGGAAAATGCCAGAAACTCCCGCGATAACTTTGGCCCGCTCTGAGAACTCCGTACCTAATCTCCGGCCGGGCTGCACTTCCTTGCCGACAAATCCCGCAAAGCCCCGCAGCTTCAGGCTGAGAATGTGGCCTTTTTTCTGCAAAGTATTCTTGATAATACTCGACAAAGAATTTTTGAGGACGGCAGTGGTGTCGATTATTTCTAGTCTGCCTAACGATGTTCCTTCGAGTGCTTTTTTAATTTCCAGCAAGGTTTCCTGCCGTTTCATTTCGAGCTCTACTAACTGTGGCAGTAATCGCAGATCCTGCGCGCCTTTAATCTCGATGCGATTGCCGCCTTTGATGGAAATATTCACGTCCTGGCGGATCGTTCCCAGGCCGCGCTTCACGCCGGGCAAAGAGCGCAACAGCAGGCCGATCTTTTTCGCCGCTTCCAGGCATTGCTCTGGTGTCGTAATGTCGGGAGCCGTGCCGATCTCGATGAGCGGAATGCCCAGGCGGTCTAAGCGAAACACGCGCTCCGTGGCCGTTTCGCGGATATTGCGGCAGGCATCTTCTTCTAAAGAAATGTTCTCAATGCCGATAGTTCCTGCGCTGGTTTTTATGGCCCCCTGCCGGCCAAGCAACGCGGTTCTTTGGAATCCGGACGTATTGGAGCCGTCCACGACAGTTTTGCGCATGACTTGTACGACGGAAGGAACATCCGCCTGCACAATCGTGCAGAATTGCAGCGCCGTCTGGAGTGCTGCTTTGTTCATTTCATGCGGCGGCTCTTCATCGGTTTCGACGAGGCAGGTGGTATCGGCATACCCTTCATACAGAAACGTTTTGCCTTTCTGCTGCTCTTGCCGGGCAGCGACATCCACTTCTCCCGCTTCCCCGGCGACCGCGCGCAGCTGCCGTTTGATAGTGAAATCCGGCTCTTCTTCCCGCAGGAGTGTCGGACAGCCGCAGAAGAGCTTTTGGCCTTCGAGCTGCTGGTGAATCTCTATGCCGCAGCGCAAGCCAGCGTCTTTGACCGTCATAGCGAAAAGAAAGGGGGGACGGTTTAAAAACGTTTAGGGAGCTGTTAAAAAGAAGCATCTTCCTACCTCTTGGGTATCACCGGCTTGGGCGCATCATAGACCGTCCGAATAAGCAGATCGTCCAATACTTTGGGCATAATAATGAGCTCGTAGTTTTCCCATCGCTTAGTCTGTTCTTTCCAGACCATAATAACGTCAAGAGCGTAAGCAAAAGAACGGCCGTCTATGGCAAGGTAGATGGAATGCATCTCGGCACTCTGCATATATCCCGCATGAAAGAGAGCATCCGGGAATACGCTCTGTATCACGGCAGTGAGCTCATCATACGGCACGTGCGGGTATGCATCAAAGCGGAGAAAGACAACGGTTGTGTCTGCCATAAAGCCAGCCCCTGCTATCTTACTCCCGCCCCCCATCTTACTTTCTCGCCATCTGCTTGATCTCTTTGCTGGTCGTCGCCTGTTCCGCTTTTTTATCGTCGCGGAAGCGCACAAAGCGCGGGAAGCGCAAAGCATAGCCCAACGAATGGAAAGGGCTTTGCGTAATCTCGGCAGCGGTGACTTCCAGCACCACTTTCGGCTCGAACCACACGTCCGGAACCATCTCTTTTTCGACGATGAGCCGGGCAGGTTTCTTGTCTGTTTGGTACTTGGCTAAATGCTTCGGCAGCGCTGCCAGCTGCTCGTCCGTCAAACCCGTCCCTACTTTTGTTACCGTTTCAAAAGCGTCTTTTTCGTGATTATATGCGGCACAGAGCAACGCGCCATATACCCCTTTGCGCCGCCCTCGCCCATAAAATGCGCCGACCACCACGAGGTCAAACGTATCAGCCATCTCTTTCTCATACTCTTTTTTCCATTTAATCCAGTTCCAGCCGCGTGTTCCGGCTTGGTATTCGCCGGAAAGCGATTTGATCATGATGCCTTCGTAGCCTTTCTTCAGCATGTCTTTGAAGAACGTACTCAGCTTCGGCACGTCATCGGTTTCAAAGCGTTCTGCCAGCCGGACATGCTTCCCTTCCTGCGTCATTTTTTTAAGGACGTGCACTCGCTGTTCATAGGGCTCGTGGAGATATGATTTTCCATTGAGAAAAAGCACATCAAACAGCTTGGCCTGGATGGGGATCTTTTTCATGTATTCCGCAACATCATATTTCCGGCGCCGCTGCATCAGCGTCTGAAACGGAAGAGGATTTCCTTTCTCATCAATGGCCAGAATCTCCCCTTCGACCACATATTCTTTTTCAGGAAGTTGCTTCTGCAAATAGGTCATCAAGTCCGGGAACTGCTCGGTAATATTTTCCATGCGCCGGGAAAAAAGAACAATCTCGCCATCTTTTTTTCGATGCGCCTGCACGCGCTCCCCGTCGTATTTGCCTTCGACGGACACTTTCCCCGGCATCTTCTTTGGCAGCTCTTCTAAAGCCTCGATACGCTGCGCCAGCATCATCTTGATGGGTCGCCCGAGATGGATGTCCATCTTTTCGATGCCCGCCAGGCCTTTTTTTGCTAGAGTTTCCGCAATAATGCCCACATCGGGGCAGATATTATAGGCGCGTTCCAGCTGCTCTTTATTCTTCTTTTCGCCGGTATAGCAGAGAGCTAAGGCATCCAGCACGGTCATATCGCCCACGCCCATACGCAGCGTGCCGAGAACAATTCTGGTCAAATATTTCGCGCCTTTTGGAGAAGCTTTCTGCAGCAGGGAAACCAGCAGGTTGGTCTTCTGCTCCTG
>CAZOPZ010000061.1:3373-5632 GCA_964582035.1 uncultured Methanosarcinales archaeon
ATTTTATGCAGCGTGGCAAACAGCTCGTGCACGGCCAATTTTCCGACGGGAACGAGCGTTCTGGGCTTTTTCTGCAAAGCTTGCTCGGCAGCCAGGCCGACATCACCCGTCTCGTGCAATACGCTGATAATTTTTTTCTCTTCCAGGCCCGAAGCAGCTTTGATGGCTTTCAGAATGGATTTTTCAGCGAGGCCAAGAACCACGCCTTCGTAATCCGATGCAATCTGGCCGAGGGTGAGATATGTAATGGTAGCAATATTTTCTTTCGGAACCGTCTTAAAGAACTCTGCCAGAATTTCCCGCATCTGGTTGCCGGAAGACGTCTTCTCCAGCTCTTCGTACACGTCCACGAGCTTCTGAAAATCCATGGAATGAGAAGAGTTGAGAGTTATTTAAATGTTGCTTTGGGGAAGGCGTTGAAGAACCATTTTTTCAGTCGGGGAGCACCTTCCCGGAGGTTATGGGAAGATTATTTCGGCAAAAATCTAGACTCGCTTTCTAAAAAATGCTTGCAGGAACACCGTGTTTTTTAGTTGCACTTTTTTATTTTCAATCAGAACAAAATAATCCTCAAACAATTTTTTCATCTCTTCTTCTTCCCAAAACGCAAAAAATCTACTGGTGTTCCCAAATGCATCTTTAACGAGACTTTCTCCTTTCCCTTCTTTAACGCAAACATAAAGTATTCCCTCTTTTTTAAGAAGCAGATTTAGTTTTTTAATAACCTTGCTTAATTTTTGTTTGGGGACGTGTAATAAAGATGTGACGGCCCAGATTCCATCAAAAAATTCCTCTTGAAACTCCAAATCCTCAAGATCCATAAGAACAGTTTTAAGTCCTTTCTCTTTGCATAACAAGACCATTTCTTCAGATAAATCAATGGCAGTAACATCTAATCCTCGCTCTTTAAAATAGAGAGAATGTTCTCCAGAGCCACAGCCCAAATCTAAAATTTTTTTACCTCTCAGTAAATCGATAAACCTTTGAAATTCATCTCTCTTTTTTAAGTTGTCCATTAACTGTTTGAATTTCTCAGAGAATTCTTTTGCGTTTTTATTATAGGCTTCAATTGTTTTCTCTTTATAATCCATCAATTATTTTTTTCTTCTCAGAGTTATAAATATTTCTAGAACGTACTCGGTACATTTTAAGCACTTATAAAGATAAAGAAACCACTAACTCACAGCGCTCCCGCTACCCTCTCTAAAAATCAAAGAAAAAAATATGAAACCGTATGCAGGATAAGCACAAAGGTCGGACGTTAGTAAGCGCATGCTGAACACCTCGCCGAAGCTTGGTGCGTACACATCGCTTCTATCAAGCCGCTGTTATTGCGGTGTCCTACGGAGTCTCTTTTCAAGGAGCGCTTCGTGCTTAGATGCTTTCAGCACTTATCGCTTAGAGCGTAGCTGCCCGGCATACCTTGTCAGATAACCGGTCGACCAGAGGCTCCGAACCCCCGTTCCTCTCGTACTAAGGGATCCTTCCTTTCAGACTCCACGCATCTCCAGTAGATATCAAACCAACTGCCTCACAGCGTTGTGAACCCAGCTCACGATCCCTTTTAATGGGTGAACACCCCCACCCTTGGCGGCTTCTGCACCGCCAGGATAGGAAGAGCCGACATCGAAGTAGCAAACCGCGCCGTCGATATGAACTCTCGGGCGCGACAACTCAGTTATCCCCGGAGTAACTTTTCAGTCATTCCCGGCCCTCATTAAGAAGGCACGGGAGTTCGCTAGGCCACGCTTTCGCGTTTGAACATCTTTGTGGTCGAAGGTCAATCAGGCTGGCTTATGCCCTTGCACTCCTCCCCGGATCATTAGCAGGATTGATAGCAAAATAACTACCAATCCTTGTTTCTAAACCGGGTGAGCCAACCTTTGGGCGCAAACGATCTCAAGTCGAGCCAGCAAGCTGCTGCCTGCTTATTCTCGTATCTTTTCGTCTGCGTGCCACCCCAGCCAAACTGTCCACCAATCGGTGTCCTCTTTGCAGAGTAAGTGATACAGTTCTGAGAGAGTAGTGTTACATTGGCGCCTAAACCACCCCCTGACGGAGATGGCCTCAAGCAGCTCCTACTTACGCTATACAACCAGAACCGTACCACAGCGACAGGCTACAGTAAAGTTTCACGGGGTCTTCGCTTCCCACTGGAGAACCCTGGCCTTTACACCAGGACGGTGTGTTCGGGAGACACTCGCTCGGGACAGTGGCGATCTCGTTATACCATTCATGCAAGTCGGCATTCAACCGACA
>CAZOPZ010000062.1:0-5070 GCA_964582035.1 uncultured Methanosarcinales archaeon
CCGCCTACCTGCAGCAGAGCCTTGCTTTAACGAAAGACCGCGTTGAGGAGACATTCGGCAAGGAGAAGGAGAAGCAGGAAGGATTGGGGCGGTGGTTTGGGTGAGAATTCACCGACCCATTATACGCCCGCGAGCCTCGCCTCATTCATTATTCTTTTTCGTGTGTGCAGAAATTAGTATTTGATTCCAATGAAATTCAGTATAGTGTTATGTACATAACAATCCCATAAAAAATACCGAACATAATTGGAATGATTTTCTCTATAGAGGTTAATTGGTAATATTCTTTTTTGAGATATTCGTCTTCCTTCTGATAGATTCGTGCTGGGAGATATTCTTCTAGTTCATGGATTACTTTGTATTTTGCGGCATTCAGGCTTTTGTATGAATGAATGTTGTAGAACCAAAGTGTGGCAATGCTGATACCTATGATTGAGATAATCAAGGGTATCACTAAGTAGTTCGTTGATGTGAGGTATCCAGCTGCTGCTAAAAGGAAAGAGTTAGCAGTTAGGTAAAAATTATTGGTGGTCTGTCTTTTGCTTGTAACTCTATCAGCGCTCTCAGTGAGCCCCTTATATTGCTCAAGAAGTGCCTGATTATCTTTAACTTTTTTATTAATAAGTTCTCTTTGAGTCATTGTGTTCGAGCACCATCCAGCGCACCTTGAATATCGTCCATGCTCCAGTTAACTATTTTTGCGTTATTCCGCCTCATTGGCTCAGGGATGGTGTGATTCTGGTCCCTATGGATTCTAACGCCAATGACTGGTTTTCCCAACTCATATGCCTTATTGATTTCCCATAACACTGCTTCTCTGGTGTGAGTATCCTTGCCAATCATAACCACCACAACCGATGATTGTTGAATTCGCTCAGTGCATTGAGATTTCCACCGCTCGTCAAAAGGCTCATGTACTGAGTAGTCAATAAACTCAAGATCATACTTATTATCCTTAGCTTGATAGCGTAGCAAATCCACCTGAGCTTCATCTTCCATGTGGAAACTGATGAACACTCTTTTCTGCGGACTACTCAGTTGAGTAGTGTACCTGCTCAAATCGCTGGTGTATGTACTTGTGCTTTTGACGTAGCTAGGCCTATCGCTTCTTGGTCCACCGCCCATTTGCAAACACCTCCTTCAATTAGTTTTGTTTGTGCTCTTGCCTTTATTATGTTCAAGAGAGATTGGATAAGATTCACTTTGGCTACGAGCTTGTAGTCTCCATTATACCCTCCGGTCTTGGTGTCATGGAGTTTTTTGCCCTTGAGGGCGGTGACCATGTAGCTGAAATTGGCATAAGCATCTGCAAAGGAAAATTCCAAGATTCTGCTTTGGCTGCCCATTCCATAGAGAGTCAGGTGCTTTGCATGTTTTCGGATGACGAGCGCATACGACTTGGCTTTGGCAATCATGTTTCTGTCCCCATGACGGAAGAAGTCGCCGACATGGAGTATGAAGTACTCTATTCCCAACGATTTGAGCATTTTTGTATGCAGTTCAATTTGACGCTCGTTGCATCCCTTTACCTGCCCTATCGGTTTTGAGTTGGGACAAAACCGCATCAGCTCTTTTGTTTCCTGGAAGCATCGGTTGATTTCACGCCAGGATTTTTCTTCTTCACCCTCATAAGTTTCTCCGTCAGTACTTGTCCAAAAGTCCGGATGCATGTTGTTTATTGCTTGGGCGTAGATGTTGTAGGGGTTGCTACCAGCTATCAGTTTGTCTCTCATCACCAACGAAAGTATGATTTTACCCTTGAACTCGCGATAAATGGAATAGTTGTGGATTCCGCCAACTTCACAGATCTCATAGTAAGTGGAATTGAATTTTCCTGATTGCAGACAGAGCAGGTCCTGGAGTCGTATCACAATTACGGGGAAAGACAAGTCTTTCCACATGCCCCTTATGCATGGCTCGTTTACTTTGTCAATTGCGTAAAGCTCTACCATTGCGCGTCTCGTAGTTAGTGCCTCAGGACCTATACACCTTACATTAGTATTCATCATTTATAAACTTTATGCCTAAATGTCGATAAAGTGTCTATAAATGATGCTATATAACTACATACAACCAAGAAATACGGAATATTTATATAATCCCTGCTCTTTGATGATTGTATGGGAAGAGGTTCGACGCAGCTCCTTATTAAGAGGATTGTCGAATGCCTAGCCAAGGGCCCTCAGTCCATCACTTCTATAGCTGAAGAAACAGGGTTTGACAGAACTGCCATTACCAACTATCTGCAAGCCTTGAAGGAGAGTGGACTCTTAGTTGAGGAGCAACAAGGAACGAGTAAGGTATTTTCAGTTAAATCAATTTTTAGAAGGGACACGTATTTCGGGTTACCACTAACACCTGATCAGGAAAAGACATTCGAATCATTGTTTTATGCTATCAAAAAGTATTGGAGAGAACAGACATCAGAAAAGTTGCTTAGCACTCATGCTCAAAAAATTGCATATGATGTCATAGAAAAATGCAAATTGAAGCTTCCATCTGGATGGTATATCTATGGAGGAATTTCAGTTCTTTCATTTGATGAACATAAAGAGTATTCTTACACAGGACTATCTGCCGATATAGAGAAATGTATTAAATCTGTTACTTCTGAACATGCGAAGAACAAATTTGCATGGCAAATTAAAGTACAACAATACAAAAAATATCAAAAAGAGATGTACCTCCTTAAGGAGCATATTCTATCTCTACTCTACTCTAAAGAATTTGACTCTCATCCCAAAAATTCTCTCTTTGTCCTTATCAAGATGGTAAGAAAACTTATCTCCTTAGCTCCCAAAGATGAGAGGGAAGATTATTCTGAAATATTAGAATCTTATCAAGATTTGATGTTAGATATTGTAGATAACCTTGATGATAGCCAAATCATCCAAAGAAAAAGAGATATTGTTATGATCTTCGAGATGACTTGGAAATATATTGCACTCTTCAACTTCAAGAAAGATTTGTCTGAGTTCTATGCCAAGACAATTCTGGATAATCATTTCTTGACAGACATTAAACAGCAGGAAGATGAAATTGTGGAACTAGGATCAGAACTCCAATCGTTGATTTTACATAAAGAAGACCAATCCAAAACAGCGTTACGCGGGCAACTTATAGAAGCCCTAGCTCAAATGAAATCTCCTAGTGTAGAAGATGTGAACAAGAAGAAGCTTGAGGTAGAGAAGAAAAAGAAAAACATGGGGGAGGAAGCCTTTCAGGAAGATCTTCTAAAGAAGGCAGGTTTAAAGTAAATCTTCAGGCTTCCTAATAGGTATTTTCGTTTGAAGTTGTTTAAAATGATCTGTGTTCCTAGTCACTATGAAATCCGCTTTTTGTTTTTCGGCGAGAATTGCATGGAGCGCATCATCCGGATTCTCTAATGATCTTTGTTGCGCTGCCACTCTGTCGTTTTTTGAGTAGGGAACTGTCACAATCTTTTTCTTTACAATGCTAAAAAAAGCTGCGGATTTAGTCAGCATTCCTAGATAATCAAGTTCCTCGAGCATCCATGTGGAAAAGAGGAGAGTATGTTTACACAAGGTGGAATCAAGAAAAAGATCACAAGCGGGGTTCCCTACATCCTTCCCGAATTTATTTTTTCTTCCCTCTATTGCATCTATGATAATATTAGTATCAATATAAAGAGTTGCCATTATTTTAATACTCCTTCTTTTCGTAGAAATTCTTCCTGATGAGGGGAAAGTTCCTGCTTGGATAGAAATACTTTTACAATTTCTTTATATTTCTCAATTCTTCTTTTTAACATTCCTGCTATCATCAAGTCCATTCTCAAAATTGAGCCTACCACCCTTATAATCCTTCCGTTAAACTATCCTAACAGGTTTAATTAGAGACTAACTTACTATTTCTGCACACACGTCGCTCCGCCGCTTTCGCTTAATCCTGTAAATGCGAACCCAAAGGATCACATAATCGGGGATTAAACGGCTCCGTTTTTACCTGCGCCAAAAACTTCGACCTAACTTTTCCTGCTGGAAAAGACGCGCCTTCGCTAAAAGAATATGAGAGGACGACTGTCCGAACCCCCATCAAAGGAGGTTCGTGCGAGGCTCGCTAACCAAGTCCTCGTTCGTTCGGGCATCAAGGCCCTCACGAACTACAAACTTTAAGTGGTTCGCTCGCTCCTCGCATCAAAGCTCGTCGCTCGTTCTCCTAACTTTTTCTCAGCTCTGAAAATTTTAGCAGCCAGCTCAGGGCTGCCGAGCGGGCTAAAATTTTCAAGGAGAAAAAGCTCACTTAAAGTGACGTTAATCAAACAAAAACAAATTTCACGAAGTATAGCCTTTGACCAGAATCACCCAACCAAGCACTGCCCCTGAGGAACTCCCTTGACGACCAGCACATTTTCCTTCTCTATGGCGCCGAGGCGCAGCCCGAGAGCGACGGCTTCTGCGCCGCTGAAGACGGCGATGTAGCATGACCTGACGTGCTTCCCGATGAGGTCTTCTCCTGCTTCCTCTCCCCTGTAGAACGCGGATGAGAAGTCGAGCTGTTTGCGGCCGTCTCCGAAGACCTT
This sequence comes from uncultured Methanosarcinales archaeon, assembly GCA_964582035.1. Taxonomy (GTDB): domain Archaea; phylum Nanobdellota; class Nanobdellia; order Woesearchaeales; family GW2011-AR9; genus JAUYQE01. The sequence goes on from CAZOPZ010000062.1 coordinate 4,544, forward strand.
GCCGAGCAAGTCGCTGTCCGTCACGCAGACGAGCTTCCTGCTGTCCGCTGTCTTGTGGAGCCTTAGGATCAATGCCATCTTGAGCGGAGCAATAGCTTGGTTTTGGTTATTATCACCAGTGGCGTGCGGCGAAGCGGGGGTTGGCCCCTCCGGGCGCTGAGCAGGGTTCGCGAAGCGAGACCGTCGCACCGCCATTTGCCGATGGCTCTGGTTTATTTTAATGGAAGATAACAAACGTGAACGGTTAAACGGAAAAGAACAATGCTAAATCTTGGCCTTCACGATATGGCGGGCCCCGCAGGCGGAGCACTTGATGTAGAGGAGCTGGCCTTCCTTCTCGAGCTTGGAGTCCGGCTTGCCGCACTCGGGGCAGAACACGAATTCGTTCGCGTACTGGGCGATCTTCTCGTTGATGCGGGAAGCTGGCATCTTGGTGCCGATGATGACCGAGCCCGACCTCTTCAGTTCGCCGGGCGCGGCGAGCTCGCGGAGGACATCGAGAACCAGATCCTCCGGCTCGCCGTCGG
>CAZOPZ010000063.1:0-4465 GCA_964582035.1 uncultured Methanosarcinales archaeon
TCAATTTTGTTTCCGCGAACTTAATCACCTGACCTTCTTTAGGAAAGAAGCTCAACCAAGAAAACTTCTTTCCTTCTTTAGAAAAGAAATTCTATCAAAAACTCTCTCCCATTTTTATTGTTTTTCTTTTAATTATTTCTTCTTCGCTTCTTCCTTCTTTTCTGTCTTTGGGAACAATTCTTCAAGAGCTTTTTCCCCCTTTTGGATAACTTTGCAGCTTATCTGTGCAATATCCTGGCTTATGGTGTTCCCCCTTATACTTTTTCTTCTCCTCTTCGGTGGGGATGGCCGGGAGAAGAGATAATTGCGCCCGTATCTGTCAGCACGGCCGTATCTTCCACAAAGCAGCTGTCCGGGTACTCAGGAGTTTCCCAGAGCACGACCGGCGTAACGCCACAGGCTTTCAATGCTGCTTCGTACGCTCCATGCTGCCGCATGGCTATTTCGTACACGGGCTTGCCGAGCATCTGGCTCGTAATTCCCTGTGCTAGCGAATAGGCCGGCTTTTTCATTACCGCTTGTTTATAGCGCATAACCAAAACCTCATAGCTTCATAATGCAATTTCTCATAAGAGGGAGAACGTTTTCAATCGGGGGATTTCCTGATTGCAGTAGGGGCACGTTGTCGGTATTTTTCGGAACGGGTCATACTTGAAAGTGTAGGAGCATAGGCAGGTGTACTGTACGTGTGCTGTGCCGGGAATTTTCTTGAAAGTCCCTCGAACATCTTCCCGATTCCGCAGGCGGGCGGCTTTTTCCAGGTAGTCATCTTCAGCATCCCAGCCCGCGGGCTTGGGAGGAGCAGCTTCTTTCTTCGCTTTTTTCTGCTCCGTCTTGCCGGTAAAGCAGCTAGGGCAGACCATCTGCCGGAAGTCATGGTGCAGCTTAAACTGGTCTGCTAAAGCTTCTTCTCCACAAACTCTGCATTTTGCCCGGACGCCGTTCATGCTGCGTCTCAGAGAATTTCCTATATAAATAGTTTATTGCGGTGAGCAATTCATGTCTTTATCAGAGAATAGTTACTTGCTTGACTTGCCGTATTCGCTCTTGCACATACGGGTCTTTGAGCGCTTCAGCAACAAAGCTCTTGAGGCCGGGATGAAGAAAAGCCACCGTTGCCATAATTTTTCCGTCTCTGACAAACGTTTTTTTATATTTTTTCCTGAAAGCAGCGACGCCCTCTTGTAACTCCAGCGGCGGCCCCTTCCTTTCTTCGACTGCCGGAAGCATTTTTTTCTTCAGGAAGAAATAGAACCACGCTTCCTCGCCCGCATCCCAATCCCAGCCGGATTCCTGCAGGGAAAAAGGGCTAAGCCGTTTCTTCAGGAAATCATATACTTTCAGCAATTTCATGCCGACCACATCTTCTTTTCCGTGCAGGGGAGCACTATTCAGAAAAACGAGATTTACTTTCTCTTTCTCGGCACGCTTTTTCAGGTGCTGCAGCGAGAGCGCTTCCCGGATGAAGAAGGAAATGGCGGGCTTGCGCAAAAATTCCCGTGCCGCTTTCTTGAACTGCAGGAATTTTTCGAGAGAGAGCGCTGCAGCCGCGTTGCGCTTCGGATCGACGGGATCGATAACCACGAGGGGCGAACGCAGTTTTGACTGGTTGAGCTCAAAAAAGACGTTTTTTTTCGGATAATGCCGGGCCACATCAATGACATTTTTCATCTCCCAGCGCTGGGCAGCTTTGAGGAGCTTTTCGAACGAGCCAGACGCTACTGTAAGAATTTCCAGCACATAGCCGGAGAAGCCGGCGATATACGACTCCGCCCCATAGAGCCGCTGCGCTGTGCAGAACTGCTTGGCTAGGAGGATGTCATCTTTTATTTTTTTGGCCTGTGCATTCACCCAGGTGGTATGCAGGGGGGAAACATCGGTAATATTTACTGCCTGGTTTGCTTTGCCGATCTTCAGGATGGGCACTATTTCAAATGCAAAAGTTTGATATTGGAGCTGGAAGTAATCCCGGCTGCCATGCAGGCGCTCTATCTTTTGCTTGGGAAAAGCTTTTTGAAGGCTTGATCCGAGCATATCGGAAAGCCGGAACGACTCTTTGCGATACTTTTGCAGCGGGAAGAGCACGAATATGTCAATGTCATGGTTCCCCGAAAGCCATGTTCCTTTGGCGCCGCTGCCGCCAAGAATAGCATGCGCATCTTTTAGCTTGGCATTCAGCTTTTTCAGGAATTCTTCTGCAACTCGCTTGAAGCGTTTTTCTTCCGTTTTTGTCGGCTTGCAGGTTCTTAAGACTTCTTTGCAGACGCTTTGCATGGGAAAAGATAAAGAAAGAAGTTATATTAAGGTTTTGGCGGGTTTTTGTGGTTTGGCAGCCATTGATGATTGGGTTAGACCTCTTCATCCACTCTCCCCTTTTTTCTTTCCTTGCGGCGACAACAGCATTTTTTTATATTTCTTCTTCTTTCCAGCAAATAATGACTGTCACCGTCCCTTGTAATCGCTGCGGCAAGTCCGTCGGCCTGCTGGAAGCCCGCGAAGTGCCGTCTTTAGCCCGGGGAATGATGCGCTACGAGTGCTTTTCCTGCTCTCGGAAGCCTTCTTTTCTGTCTGCGGCGCAATCCGCACCGCCCGTCCGCAAGAAATATTATTGCCAGCACTGCAATTATTACTTCCATGCGAAGCAGGGCATCTGCCCGTATTGCAATGGCGTGGATGGCGTGATTGAAGGGAATGTGACGGTGCGGGATCTTCTCTGATCTTTATTGAAACGGGAAGAAAAAAGCTGCTGGCTCTGCCCTAAATCTCTCTTCGCTCCTGCCCAAAGCTATATAAATATTCTTTCCTTCTTTTTCGTCATGGATACAAAGACGAGAAAAGCCTTGCGGTGCGCCCAGCGCAGCGAACTGACGGCTTATTCTGTCTACGAGAGCCTGGCAAAGCGGATGCCGCAGCTGCGCAACAGGAAAATTCTGGAAAAAGCTGCCCGTGACGAATGGCGGCATTATACGATTCTGCAATCTCTTACCAAAGAAACGGTTCGCTCGTCACTTATCTCTGTCCGCTGGTATCTCTTCCTTGCCCGCGTCTTTGGGCTTTCTTTCAGCCTGAAACTCATGGAACGGCGGGATTGCATTTCTCCGGCACGCTATCGCTTTCTGGCTCGCCAGTTTCCCGGTTTAGGGAGCATCGGGAAAGACGAAGAGCGCCATGAAAAAGAAGTGCTGGGAAAGCTTGCCGAAGAGCGGCTTACCTACGCTGGAGCGATGGTGCTGGGTTTGAATGATGCATTAGTAGAACTGACGGGAGCGTTGGCGGGATTAACATTAGCGTTGCAGAATGCCCGCCTGATTGCCATTACGGGGCTCATTACCGGCGTTGCTGCATCGCTCTCCATGGCAGCTGCTAACTACCTCTCCTCCCGCGAAGATGTCGAAAAAAATGGGAATCGCCGGCCCTTCACTTCAGCAATCTATACCGGCGTCGCCTATATCGTGACGGTCTTGATTCTGGTCGCCCCCTACTTCTTTTTCCGCAATGTCTTCCTGGCCCTCAGCATCACGTTAGCTTTGGCGCTCTTTATTGTTGTTGCCTACTCTTTCTACATCACGACGGCCAAAAGCCAGAAGTTCTGGCCGCGGTTTGGCGAGATGGTGCTCATCTCTTTGACGGTAGCGCTCATCAGTTTTGGCGTCGGCTGGCTGTTGCGGTCGCTGGTGGGGGTGGAGGTTTAAGAACACTTTTCGGACAAAATCAATCGAAACTTCGTAACTGAAACGAACAGCTCTACTTTAGCAAAATTACCGTAATAACTTCGCCAAATAGGTGTTTCTCAAAATTTTTCGTCTCTGTTTGGTACTAAACACAAGCGAAAATTATCTGTTCTGCTGCCTTCGTTAAATCGGCAAACAGAACGGACTTTGGAAATGCTTCGCACTATCCTCTAACATATGATTTAACGGCTCACTTCGTTCGACCAAAATTTTTTCTTACTACACGACGAGAGGGGGAGTTCCGTCTTTCAGATTAATTGGAAAAGCATTATATAACTGTACCTCAATTATCCCCGTTATGGTTGATGTTCTAACTAAAGAGCAGAGAAGCTACAATATGTCTATGATTAAATCTAGGAATACAAAACCAGAAATAATACTACGAAAAACTCTCCGGCAAAATGGATTCAGGGGATATAGAATTAATTCAACCGGCATTTATGGAAAACCTGATTTGATTTTTCCAAAGTACAAAATTGCTTTATTTATTGATGGATGTCAATGGCATAAATGCAAACACCACTATGTAAAACCAAAAACAAATGCTCTCTTCTGGGCGGAGAAGATAAATGGAAATGTTCACAGGGATCAAATTGTAACTAAGACGCTTAAAAAACAGGGATGGTTAGTTTTAAGAATCTGGGAACATGATCTAAAAAAGAAAGATATATATAAAGTAGCTGCCAAGCTAACTCTAAAGCTCAAAAAGAGGATGTTGGATGGCACCATTAAAG
>CAZOPZ010000064.1:0-3911 GCA_964582035.1 uncultured Methanosarcinales archaeon
CACCGAAGCAGGGAAGTAAGAAGTAATATTCAATCCCTTTGTGGGATTTTCGGCAACAGCAATAGTCAGGTTCTTTTTTGCTGCATTGCCAAGAGCATCGGTGGCGACGACCACAACAATATAGTTCCCAGGCTCATCAAAAGTAGTAGCCGGATTTTGGTCGGCAGTGTCCACGATTCCATCGCTGGTAAAGTCCCAGGCAAAAGTAATAGGCTCTGGCCCGTCAGAAACTGCAGAGAAGATTACTTCCAGCGGGGCGATGCCAGAGGGGGGCGAAGCAGTGACGGCGAGCGTAAATGGCTCTTCTGCAGGTTCGGCGGAAGCATTTGCAGGAGCATCCTCAGCAAAAATCATCCCAAAAGAGAGCAGGAAAATGACCGCAAAAACAAGTACATCTTTAGTCATAAAAAAGTGACCGAGCACTTCTTTTTAAAGTTTTAGCGGGTGGAGTGCGGAAAACCGTAAACCTGACCGAAAGGGCGTTGGTCGTGCATACATTTTCTTTACCTCCCTAATTCTTCCACCAGATCAGCCAATCTTTTTGAAGCATTTCCATCAACTGAAAACTTCTTCCTCTTTTCAGCGAGCTTTCGTACGACTTCTTCGTCTTTCGATGTAACCGTTGCCAAAACGTCTCTGATTCTTTCCCATTCTTGCGTGTAGGGAATGGCTCCCAAAGCTAGGGGAGGAAAAGGGCTTATCCATTCTTCGCCCATGTCGGGGATAATTCCTCCTGTATTCCTGTCAAGAAGAGTTGATTCGGTTAGACAAGTGCTTCTTCCTGCGGTTACTGAGTATGCAGCGAGCATTACTTGTTGGGTGTTGCAGGCTCGTGCCGGAATAAAAGTAAAGCCGTGCCGGTCACATAATTCTTTCGTATAATTCCGCTCAAACTCTTCTCCGGGGTGGGGTTTAACTGCTAACTTTATCCCTAAATCCGAAGCCGCTTCAAAAGTAGCTTGTGTTACGCGGATTTCATAGTCAAAGCCTTTTTGTTTTTCTTCTCTGGAACGGGGAACCCGAGACATATAGCCACAATCAGGATGCGTATTCTGCGAGAAATAAACATGAAATGAATCATCGGAAGTTATGCTCAGCCCATTTAATAGCCGGGCTCGATCTTCTTTGGTGAAGCGCTCCCGCATCTCTGCATATCGATCAAATGCTGGCCAGCCAACAATGCGCGCCCTGGTTGCCGCTTCTTTTCCAGTCTCTGGAGGCAACTGCTCTTCGAGTGTTCTTTTGCATTCTTCACTCATCACCGCAATAACTGTAGGCAGATATTGTGGTTCAGTCCCCAATCTTTCAACATAATTACTATTCTGATCAGCTACACCAACAACGGGAAGGCCATGAGCAAGAGCTGCTCTTACAAAATGCCCGTCTGGACCTGTAAACCCAGATAAGCCAGTTACAATAACGTCGTACCCCTCGGCAAGTCGAGAAAAATCATCCTCGCCGGGTATAATCCTCTGTGCGGGAAGATCTTGGAAACCTTTAACCTCATTATCATTTCCCGTCGCATAAATATTAACATCATGCCCGCGCCCCACCATTTCTCTCGCTGGTGATACCAGTGTATTTGCGGGGCCATATTGCTTTGCGGTAAGTAAAATTTTCATATTCTTAAACCAATAGATTGTAGTATATCTTTCAAAAAGGAGTCATTTATAACTCTTGTGAACTTTTGTACAACATTCGGTCGCCAGCCGCACCTTTTAAATACTCTTCTTTATTCATCTTCCCCATGCAACAGCACATCTTCGACCTCCTGCTCAACCAGGAAGAAGTGACGTGGAAAACCCTTCTTTTTGATCTGGTCAAAAACGAGCAGATGGATCCTTGGGACATTAATATCACCATTCTGACGCAGCGGTATATCCAAGCGATAAAAGCCATGCAGGAGCACGATTTCCGCATCTCCGGAAAGATCCTTCTCGCTGCTGCTTTGCTCCTGAAATTGAAGTCCGCCCATCTGGTTGATAACGATCTCACCAAATTTGATGCGCTGCTCAACCAGACAGACGATGCGCTGCTGGAAGAAGAGTTCTTCGACGAGCTAGCAAACAAGAAAGTTCGGGGAAAAGAAAGCTATCAGCTCATCCCCCGCAATCCCCAGCCCCGGCAACGAAAGGTTTCCATCAACGACCTCGTCGAAGCCCTACAGCGGGCCCTGGCCAGCCGGAAGCGGTTCATCGAACAGCACCGCCCCACCCTTTTTGTTCTTCCTAAAAAAAGCATGGACGTCTTGGAAGCCATCCGCGACATTTACCAGAAGCTCAATTATTACATCCAGAAAGAAAAAACGCAACGATTGGCGTTCTCTCGCCTCGTACCCCCGCGGGCGGGGCGCCGCGAGAAAGTGATCACGTTCCTGCCACTGCTTCATCTGGAAAACCAGCAGAAAGTGCTCATGGAACAAGAGCAGCATTTTGCGGAGATTTACGTGAAGCTGGCTAAAAAAGAGAATGGCAGCTCCAGCAGTGCCGCTTAGGCTAAAAAAAACAGCATAAAGCTTTTAAAGATGGGTCGGGGCTTCGGGTGGAGAGGGGTTTCTCGGTGTTCTCTCGGCGGGGAGTGGAACAGTGCACATCCTGCGCCAGTGAAATGATCAATGACAATAATAACGAGCACTAACAACCTATCAGAACCATGAAATCAACGAAAGACCTTCCGGTTCCCCAGAAAATTGTTGACCAGGTTGTGGGGCAGGATGAAGCGGTGCAAATTATCCGGAAAGCGGCCTTGCAGCGCCGGCACGTCCTCCTGATCGGCGAGCCCGGCACGGGAAAATCCATGCTCGGCCTGGCGTTAGCAGAACTGCTCCCCAAATCATCCCTCAAAGACATTCTGGCCCTGCCGAATCCGAACGATGAAAACAATCCTCTCATCCAGACGGTGCAGGCGGGTACGGGTAGGGAAGAAGTAAAGAAATATTTTCTCGACGGCAAGCAGATGTTCCGCAACAACAATTTCCTGCTGTTTGTGGTCGCAATCATCACGCTCTTAGCGCCGTGGTGGATCCGCAACCGGTACCAATCCGACATCATGTTTGCAGCGTTTTTTCTCGGTGGGATCCTCTTCCTGGCAGTATTTTCCATGATGCTCAGCATGGGCCAGCGCATGTTCGGCATGCAGAAAGTCATTGCCACCGTTCTTTGATGCGACGGGAGCCCATGCGGGAGCGCTGCTTCGCGATGTACTTCATGACCCGTTCCAGTCGGGCGGTTTAGGCACGCCTCCCAATCAACGGGTCGTTGCCGGCATGATCCACAAAGCGCACCTCGGCGTCTTGTTTGTCGACGAGATTGCGACGCTGCATCCGAGAACGCAGCACGAGCTGCTTTCGGCACTCCAGGAAAAGAAATTCCCCATTACAGGGCAGTCGGAACGCTCTGCCGGAGCCATGGTGCGCACGGAGCCCGTGCCCTGCGACTTCATCCTCATTGCTGCTGGAAATCTGGAAACGATAAAAAGGATGCATCCGGCACTCCGCTCGCGGATTCGGGGCTATGGCTACGAAGTGTACATGAACGAAACTATGCTGGATACGAAAGAAAACTGCCTGAAGATTGCCCGCTTTGTGTCGCAGGAAGTGAAAAAAGAAGAAGGAAAAATACCGCATTTTTCACTGGAGGCCATCAATGCCTTGGTCAGCGAAGCCCGGCGGCGGGCCAATCGCAAAGGGCATCTTACCTTACATCTGCGCAACTTAGGGGGATTAGTGCGGGCTGCGGGAGACCTAGCAAAAGAAGAAAAAGCGGATTACGTGCTCAAGAAGCACGTCCTGGAAGCCAAGAAACTGGCCCGGGCTTTGGAACAGCAGATTGCGGACAAGCATATCGAGCAAAAGAAAGAGTACGAGGTTATTGTAACGACGGGAAGCAGCGTGGGGCGAGTCAATGGCTTAG
>CAZOPZ010000065.1:0-3909 GCA_964582035.1 uncultured Methanosarcinales archaeon
GTACTGCAAAAAGAAAAAGCTGGAGTTCTGGACGCTGGCGGATTTCCTGAGCGTTCCGGCCATTTTTGCTTTAGCCCTGGGAAGACTTGCCAATTTTATCAATGGCGAACTGTGGGGCAGGCCGTGGAACGGCAGCTGGTGCGTGAATTTCAAGAACAACGGCGGCGGCGATGTCTGCCGGCATCCGAACATGGTCTATTCTTTTTTCCAGCGGATGCTCGTCTTTGGCTGGCTGTGCTTGCTGACCTTCTGGAAATCGTTTACCCCCGGCTTTATCTTCTGGAACTTTGTCTTCTGGGAAGGAGTGGGGAGAATCATCGTCGATTTCTTTCGGGAGGATATCCTCTACGGGGGGTTCAGCTTAGGGCAATGGTTCAGCCTCGTGATGGTGCTCGTTGCGCTCGGGATGTTCTGGAAAAAATACCGAGAGGATTGGAAGAAGATAATAATCCCAGAGAATGCTCTTGTTAGCCAAGGTAACGGAAAAGTTTAAAGCTTTCCTTTCTGTTATTTCATATAACACAATCCCCGTATATCTAGATTATAATGCTCGAAAGAGTAAACCGGAAGAAAATTTTGGAAGCATGAACCAGAAACAATGATGCCATGAAAAAAGAAATCCGCGTTCTGGGCCTGGACGACGCCCCGTTTGAGTTTTCCGACAAAGAGTGCTTCATCATCGGCACGCTCTTCCGCGGCGGCTCATCGATGGATGGCGTGCTGAGCACCCGGGTAGCAGTAGATGGCGAAGATGCGACGACAAAAATAATCGAAGCCGTCAACAAGAGCAAATTCAAGACGCAGCTGCAGGCCATGTTTCTCGACGGCATTGCAGTGGGCGGATTTAACGTCGTGAACATTGATAGCCTGCATAAGCACACAGGCCTTCCTGTCATCGTCATCATCAGAAAAAAGCCAGACTTCAAAACTTTGGAGAAAACGCTCAAAAAGCTGGGCATGGAGAAAAAGTACCAATTGATGGAAAAAGCCGGCACGCCGTAGGAAGTGAAGGCCAAGAAAGGAAAGCTCTTTATTCAGGCGGCAGGCATCAGCATGCAGAAAGCAGAAGAAATCCTCAAAATCTGCTGTACCAAAAGCAATATCCCAGAGGCCCTTCGAGCGGCGCATCTTATCGGCGCAGGGATGGTGAAAGGGGAGAGTAGGGGGAAGGCGTGAGAGAAAAGCTTAATTCCCCGACAACAGGATAAACAGCGCAATCCCCATAATGATAATGACAGTTGAAATGAGCGCATTCTTTTTAATAAAGGCAGAGATAAACAAAGCAACAGAAAGCAAAGAAGCTCCAATAATTCTTGCGACAAAGAGTGTTTCAGCCATTTTATCCCGTCTTTTCTCCCACAGCAAGCAAAACAGCACCTAAGCCGATGAGCGCAGCTCCAACAACCGAACGGCCAAATGCAGTAAAGAAAAAGCCAATAGAGCCTATTACCGCGCCAAATATTTTTATTAGTATGCCGCTGGGGAGAAATGCTTTTTTATCCATAAGCCTATTAAAATAAGAATATTTATTTAAACATTACGTACTTGTTTAGCACCTTCGAAATTCTCACAGGTAGAAAAGCAGGAGCGACATCCCCGTAGGGGGCAAGTCCCCCTGTCGCTCTCGAGATCTCTCTCGAAGAAATTTCGACCTAAGGGTGCTAAACAAATACAACATTACGAATAATACCACGTATTCTTCTCCCGCTGTTCCCTATCTTTGGTGCTGCCCAGCTTGTTGATTCTCGGCCGATGCGACGAAATGTCCCGCCGTAGCGTAATATCCAGCAGCCGCAAAAAGCGGTTCATGCCTTCTTCCATCGCAAAAGGCCCTTGCAGCAGGCCTTCCCTGGCCGGCTTTCCCGAGAACACCAGCAGGCGGTCGGCAAGGTAGTCCAAGAACAGCAAGTCGTGATCGACGACGAGAATGGTGACGTCCCGCTCCTGCGCCAAGCTCTTGATGACTTTGGAAACGATGGCCCGCTGCTCCACATCGAGATATGCAGAAGGCTCGTCCAGCAAGAATAACTCGGCATCCTGAGACAGGCAGTAGGCAATGGCGGCCCGCTGCAGCTGCCCGCCAGAAAGCTCCGAGAGTTTCTGGGTGAACACTGGTTCCAGCTCAAGCGGCTTGATGAGCTGATGCGGATATTTTTCCATAGCCCGCTGCAAGAAAGTGCCAACCAGTTCGTCAGAAGCCGTCTCCAGATATTGCGGCTTGTAGGCGACTTTTACTTTTCCTGCGATCTCCCCGCTCTCCGGCTGCAGCACGCCCGCCAGGAGCTTGATGAACGACGTCTTCCCGATACCGTTCTCCCCCAGCACTCCGACGATCTCGTTGCGATAGAGGGTTCCGGCCTCGGTTTGCAGGCGGAAATGGCCCAAGGTTTTTTGCAGCGGCTGCCAGGAGATCAAGGGCTTTTTTGGAGCAGTGCTCAGGAGCCCCATCTTCTCAAAGCGCAGCGGATGGTCCCGGAAGCGGACATTCTCTTCTTTCAGGAACCCGTCCAGAAAAGCATTGATCCCCTCACGGGCGGCTTTCAATCCCGAGACGACGCCAAAGACGCCCTCATGCCCGTACATGATGTTCACCAAATCTGCGAGATAATCAAGGATGATGAGGTCGTGCTCAATGACGAGCACCGCCGTTTCCGGATTTGCCAGAGAGCGGATGAAAGTAGATGCGGCAATGCGCTGCTTGATGTCTAAATAGGAAGTCGGCTCGTCAAACAGAAATAGGTTTCCTGGCTTCAGGGCCGTAGCCGCAATCGCGACGCGCTGTAGTTCCCCGCCAGAAATTGTTGCCACATCATTATCCAGAAATTCTGCCAAAGCCAGCTGCTCGATAATCGCAGCCATCTTTCCCTGCGTGTCAACCCGCTGCAGCAATTCCCGTACCGTTCCGGCAGCTTGCTTGGGAATCAAGTCAACCTGCTGCGGCTTATAGGCGAGAGAAATCTCATTCTTCTGCAGCCGCTCCAGGAAGCGCTGCATCTCTGTGCCCCGAAAGTACTGCAGCACTTCAGAAAACTCTGGCGGATTTTTCCAGTTGCCCAGATTAGGCTTCGTGAGATTGGCTAGGATCTTCAGCGCCGTCGATTTGCCGATGCCGTTCTTGCCGAGAATGCCCGTTACTTGCCCAAATAGCGGCGTCGGCAGGGAGTACAGCTCGAAGAGATTTTCACCATAGCGATGTACGGGCGGCTTGTCCAAGGTCGTCGGCAGGTTGATAATCTCAATCGCGCCAAACGGGCAACGGCCTGGACATATCCCGCAGCCTGTACACAAAAATTCGTCAATGCGGGCTTTCTTGTCCGGCTCTCCGGGATAGATGCAGTCGGCGCCGCTGCGGTTCACGGGACAGAGCTTGGCGCACAGGTAATTCCCGCACTCGTGCGGATGGCATTTGTCCCTATGGATAATGGCAATACGTTTTTTCATCGCGGAAAGCGGGGCAAGGCCTTTTAAATGATTTGCGGTCGGAAAATTTAAAAAAGAGGCTCATCTCAAGCCTCGCATGGCCAAGTGCAGCATCTGCAGCGAGAAGATTGCCGAACTGTTCCTCGAAAAGCTCAAAGGAACCATCGTCAAGAAGCCCGGCAGCCAGAAGCAGTATGCCGTGTGCTTTTCCTGCCAGAAGAAATTTCCGAGCAAAGAAGAGCTGCTGCTGCAGATCAAATAGATTAAGCCGGATAAAGAGGAGAAAAATCTGCACCAAAAAAAAAATCGTGCCCCTGTGGCTCAGTGGCTCTCCGCGGCCAATTACGATTTGGCGTTCGTGGTGTGGCATAAAAAGCAAAGCTTTTTAGCCCCACGAGCAAAAGAGAAAAATGGAGGAATAAACAAAAATCATGCCCCTGTGGCTCAGTGGCTAGAGCGGCCGCCTCGTAAGCGGCAGATCCCGAGTTC
>CAZOPZ010000066.1:0-3821 GCA_964582035.1 uncultured Methanosarcinales archaeon
CAAAATTATCATAAGAGCCAGCACGAACACCATTGACATAACAAGTGCCACTGCGAGTAGTATTATCAAATGTATATGCCACCATGTTCCACGTATTATTTTTGACAGAGCCACCATTGATAATGCGATACGCACCGTCATAGCCTACTGTGCAGAAAACAACCCCATTAGTGTTAACTCCCACACCAGAAAAAAAACATTCACCATAACTACTCGCTGGAGCATTGCAGACAATAGCACAGGAAGTTCCACCAGAACCATGATTACAGACGCCTTTTGTTTTGAACCAGGCTGTAATTGACCGTGAAGATTGATTGGCTTGAAGGGGGGTGAGCACTAAAGTGGGGCGTACAGCATCGTCAATGCCATCAAATTCGTATGCACCTTTCCCATCATAGCCTCCCGTAGCGTTCCAGACAACACCCCCTTCTTCTGAGCCGTTATAGCCAAGGCCAGAATAATCCCAGGCATTGTTGCTGGCAGTATTATTAACGCCTTCAAAAGGCATCATGACAACCGCAAAAGGCGTGCCATTCACTGTCCACGTCGTAATATTCTTGGCTACCCCCACCGTATCCGTCGTATTGAAGTACAGCGTCAAGTTTACGTCAGTATGGTTCGCAGTAATAATCGTGCTATTTAAGACGACGGAATAGAGCGTTGGCGCAGTAAAAATGCCAAGGCTCTGCGGCACCAGCACTCTTGGGACAGAGCTATTTGAAGCATTTGCTGCGGGTTGCTTTTCCGGTTCAGCAGCTGGCTGAGAAGTATTTACCGCCGGCTCCATCACTTCCACTGCCGGAGCTGCAGGAAGTGCTGGCGTCTCATTGCTGCTTGCCTCTGGCTGAGGAAGAAGAGCAGACGCATTATCAATCGGTTCGGGTGGTTCTTCCGGAAGCGGCTGTATCACGACGCTGCCCGTCAAAGGAGAAGGGCTAGAAGCTTCTGTTTCATTAATAATTGTTTCATCAACGACCGGAAGCGTCAGGGAAGGAACAGAAACAGCATTTTCTCCAGGCAGTGCAGCAGCATCTTCCGCCACCGGTTCTGGAATCGCGATTGCACCAGAAATATTTGCAGCAACAATAGTCACAAGCGCCCAATCCCGGGCTTCAGAAGCGGTAACAGTAAGCGTATGTGTTCCCGGAACCAGCGAAGTGGTATCAACCGTAAACACTGCTTTTCCTTCTTCATCCGTTTTCTCTTTGGCAATTTCTTTCTCTTCCAGGAATAAAGTTACATCCCTCTCAATCGCAAACGCCATCGTGCCGGAAAGTGTCAGCCAAGCGGTAACGCGAAGTTCCTGCCCTTGCTCGACGGTAAGATTGCCGACGGCAATGCGTAAAGAGACTGGAGCTTCGTCTTCAACCGGCTGCACTCCCAGCGCTGCACCGGTGATGGCATTCCCGCCCACCAAGCTGCGGAAGAAAGAAGCAAAGAGACTATTTTCGCCCTCAGAAGCGCCAGAGAATACCCCCTCTGTTTGTGATAGTAACGCAATTGCAAGTATCCCCCCGATTAAAAAAGCAAGCAAAACCAGCGGCAAAAAAAGCCTCTGGATTTTTGGCTGCTTGGAACTATTGGCGTGCGGCTCCCGAAAGAGGGGTTCCGCGTGCGGAATGGAGAAGCTCTTTTCTTTCCGCAGGGAAGGATAGCGATTCATTTTTTCGAGTTCGCCATCCACCCAGCGCAGGCGGGCATCTAAAGGAAGCTCGTTCCTGGTCCAGCTACCTCTTTTTTGAATCATCTTCCTAGCGTATTTTTTCGATTACGATATCATAGCTCTCCAGCAGCTGCCGCATCTCTTTGATGCGCAGCGAATAGTATTTATGCGGAAAGTCCTTACGGACATTCAGGAATCCCAGATCGTACAGGAACTTCAGATGCCGGGAAGCCAAAGAAACGGACTCTTTGGTCAGTTCGGCAATCTTCTTCACGGGCAGCTCTTTATCTGCCAATAACCGAAGGATCTGCCTGCGGGCGCTGGCGCTAACGGCACGAGATAATTTCTCTTCCTGGAGTTCCATCTCGGCAGAAAGAATATATTCTTATTTATAAGCTTTACTAGTTGAGAAGTTTCACAGTTTCGCATGTATGAAACTATAAAAAAAGAGAGAATAAAGAGGACGAACAGGAAAAACGCAACATTTAAATAAAAAGTATTACTTACTGTTGGAATAAGTAATACCTATGGTAGGAAAATGGTAACGGTAAAAGCAAAAATAGGGTCGAAAGGGCAGATAGTCATCCCGAAAATTCTGCGGGAAGAGTATAATATCAAGAAGAATACGGAATTAATCCTCAGGGATACGGGGCAGGGGATTCTTCTTCAAAGGCCCCACTTGGATATCGCTGAAGAATTTGCTCGCCTTGCCCGGCAGCATGGTAAAATCGTAAAAGTCGATGTTCATGCTATAGAAAAACAATATGAAGAGCGAATGAAGAGGAGCGGGCTTTTATGACGTACCTCGATGCGAATGTGTTCATTTTTGCTGCCTGTGACCTTGGTCCCGTTGGAGAAGCTGCTCGAAATATTCTGCGCAGGGTCCAAGAAGGGGATCACAAAGCCATGACTTCAGCGCTGACGTACGATGAAGTGGTATGGGGAATCAGAAAACTCCTTGGAAAAGAAAAAAGCCATTGGGCAGGCGAACTATTCCTCTTCATCTCTCATCTTTCAATAAAAGAAGTTACTCGAGAAACGCTCAGTGAAGCGCAGCACTTCATGAAGCACTATAATCTACAGCCCCGAGACGCAATTCATGCCGCCACCATGCGCTTAGAAAATGAGGGCGAAATCATCAGTGAAGATGCCGATTTTGACGTTGTGCCTTTCATCAAAAGGATTCCTCTTGGCTCTCGAAAATAGAGTAAACCGAAGCGGCGGGGCAGGATTCAAAGTCTTACGGGTGCCTAACTGAACGCCTCTAAGGGGATATAGATTTCTAACGACGCAAGATAAATGTCACCTAAGCCGTGCAGTTCTCGATAGCTTTTTAGTAAAACTCCAATTCCAGAGAAAGTACTGGCTCATCTTCATCATCACTTTCCAGAACGCCCAGCGCTTTGCAGGCATTTACAATCGAGCCCACGCTCTGCTCAAATTGCTCCAGCTTCTCTTCGAGCAGGCCCTGTACCCGAAGAAGCGCGACACTCCTGCCCATCGCTTCAACCGTCGGATGAGAAGAAAGCGGGAGGTTTACATAAGTTCCATCCAGCCGCTCGTAGGACAGCCAAGCGTTCCAGGCAGACGGCTGGGTGTAGTCTTGCGCATGAGAAAAGCCGCCTTCTTCCAGCATGCGCAGCTCTTCGGGAGTTAACGGCTGAGCAGTGCGCATCTCTTCTGCTATCCGTTCGGCCATCTCTTCAGCAGAAACCAGTCGCTTAGCCACATCCACATCGTAAAAGTCAGGAGTGCAACGTTCGATGAGATAGACGAGATCTTTAATCTCCTCTTCGGATGCCACGGGGTTAAAAAGGGAGTGCGGATTATTAATCTTTCGCAGTGCCATTTTCCAATCGAGAAGTTTTTATATCCCATCGTTTTTGAAGAGAACCATGTGGACCCACACATTTAACCCCACTCTTCTTTCCCTCGGTCCTCTGGAAATCCGCTGGTATGGCCTCGTCTATGTGCTCGGCTTTTTTCTGAGTGTGTACTGGCTGCGTTTTCTCGTCAAGAAAAAGCTTCTGGCTTTATCGAAAGACGACATCTGGGATTTTGTTTTTTATCTCATGCTCGGCGTGCTGATCGGCTTTCTCTCGATTGCGATCGTGCCGCTCGGCCTGGCGCTCATCGTCATCGGCATCATCTTCCTCAT
>CAZOPZ010000067.1:0-3584 GCA_964582035.1 uncultured Methanosarcinales archaeon
CAATTACCCCTCTGGCTTCTCGGTATGAGCTCACTTTTCGGGAGAAGAATGGCGATTTATCGTCGGTTATGGTGAGCAATGTCATCAATGCTGCTGGTTTACACGCCGATACTATTGCCGAAATCGTGGGGGTTTCCTGGCATGAGTCGCCTAAAAGCTGGATAGAAAAAATTGGTTATCGTCAGCATTTCTGGAAAGGAGACTATTTTCGCATCCATCCCCGGCATCGGGGAAAAGTGCAGCATTTGGTGTACCCGCTGCCGGAGAAAGGCGGCTTAGGTATTCATCTGACCTTAGAGCTCGACGGCAGCATGAAGCTGGGGCCGGATGCGACCTATCTGCCAGAGAAATATTTTGATTACACCGTAGACGAAGGAAAGAAAGAACTGTTTTTTCAGGCTGTGCAGCGCTATCTGCCCTTTCTCTCTTTGGAGGATATTTCTCCGGATCAATCCGGAATACGTCCGCGGCTCTATAAGCCTGGAGAGCCGGTGAGGGACTTCATCATCCAGGAAGAAAGCGCTCGCGGCTTGCCTGGCTTCGTGAATCTGCTGGGCATCGAGTCCCCTGGGCTAACGGCTGCGCCGGCAATAGGAGAATATGTGGCGGGGGTGGTGGAGGAAAACTAACTTTTTTTTATTTATCTTTACAATCTTGCAAATATTTTATGGCATTTGAAATGTGTGGTTCGGCCAATGGCACGGCGCTCCCGCCATCCAAGTTGTAATGTCTTCCATAATTATTCAGGATTATAACTTGTGGTGATTCGCCAACGTGGGTCCGAATCCGGTCTATCTCCATTTGGTATCTTTGGGTAATTGTTTGAGGATTATAATTATGAAGACCATAACCACTATAGAAAAGTACAAGATCTTTAGCCGTAAGAGGACGTTCTGGTATAGAAGAACTGGGCAAATAGCCAAATCTCTTAACAATACAAGCTAAATCGCTCCATAGCTGTGCCCGAAAGCCAAGCACGACCGCTCTTCTGTAATTATAAAGCATATCTTTTATTTCCTTTTTTTCACTTTTTTTTGTACACGAAATAAGCCCCCATCACCGACAGCGCCCCCAGCAAGGCCGCAATGTTGGAGAGGATGATGGGCGTATCTTTGATAGAGATGCCATACAGCAGCCAAACGACAATCCCGAAGCCGAAAATGAGATACGTTATCAGCGACACGTCCTGCGCACTCTGGTGCTTGATGATCTTTATCGTCTGGGCAAAATAGCCGAAGGACATGCCCATGCCGACGATGGTGGTGAGAAGGGGAAGGAAGGACATGGGTAGAAAAAAGGGTTCTGGGTTATAAAGTCATATGGTTCTGGTATGGAGTAAGAGCCTACCCCATCCCCATCATCTGCTTCAATTCCTCGCTGGGCTGCCAGGGTGGCTCGAACGTGACTTCGATCTGCACTTCTTCCGCACCTTTTTCTTTGATTTGCCGCTCTAAATCTGCAACCATCTGCGGACCGTAGGGGCAGAATGGAGAGGTGAACGTTAATGTGATAGACACTTTCTTTTCTTCAATTTTTGTTTCATAGATCAGCCCCAGCGTCCAGACATCGATGCCCAGCTCCGGGTCCATGTAGCTCTTGAAAATTTCTATGAGCTGCTCTTTGGTGATCATGGTCTCACCTCTTCTTTTATTTTTGTCATGTTTTCAAAGCCTTCTTTTTCAATCTGCCGAGCCAGTTCTTTTCCGCCAGTCTTGACAATAGTACCGTCGACCATGACATGCACGATATCCGGCGTCACATAATCCAAAATGCGATAGTAGTGCGTAATAAGCAAAATGCCCCGCCGCGGCCCTTTGACCGTATTAATGCCCTCGGCCACAATTCTCAGAGAATCCACGTCTAATCCCGAGTCCGTTTCATCGAGAATGGCAAATTTCGGCTCCAAAACCAGCAATTGCAGAATCTCGGCTTTCTTCTTCTCTCCGCCGGAGAAGCCTTCATTTACGGAACGGCTGCCGAAAGCAGCATCCACGTGCAGGACTTTCATCTTTTCCTGCAGCAGCTTATGGAACTCGACGACGCTGAGCTTCTTTTCCTGCCGCTTTTCCCGAAGGGCATTGTACGCCGCGCGCAAAAAATTGCCGAGAGAAACGCCCGCGATTTCTTTCGGATACTGAAAAGAGAGGAACAGGCCTTTCCGCGCCCGTTCATCGGGAGATGCTTCCGTAATATCCTCGCCGTTTAAGAGAATTTTCCCCTGCGTAATCTCATATTTTGGATGCCCCATCAGGGCCTGCGCCAAGGTGCTCTTTCCCGAGCCGTTGGGCCCCATCAAGGCGTGGACTTTTCCTTCTTCAAGCGTGAGCATAATACCTTTCAAGATTTCTTTTCCTTCGACCGCTACATGTAAGCCTTTAATCTCGAGTGTCATGGTTGTTCCTCCAGTCCTTTTTGCAAAGTTTTCAAAGCCAGCAGGGCACATTTCAGGCGGACTATGCCGACCTGAATGCCTAAGAGCTCCAGGACGCTTTCGGGCTTCAGGCTTTTTACTTCTTGAACGGTTTTTCCTTGGGCCTGTTCCGTCAGCAAAGAGGCAGCAGCCATGCTGATGGCACAGCCCTGCCCCTGGAAGCGGATATCCGCAATTTTTTTCTCGTTTCCCTGCGGTTCATCAATTACTAGCATCATCTCTATTTCGTCGCCACAGAGCGGATTCAGCTCTTTATGGCGAATCGTGCAGTTGGCCAGCTTGCCGAAATTGCGGGGATTTTTGAAGTGGTCTAAGATATGCTCCCTATAGAGATCGTCGGAAAACTGTACTTCTTCCTGCGACTCGGCATTTTTCATTTCCGCTTCTTTATTTTCAACTATTTTCTGAATGGTGCTCATTGCCGGAAAACCTCCTGCACTTTTTTGATGCCGGCTACGAGGGCGTCGACATCTTCTTGGGTATTGTACACGGAAAAGCTGGCCCGCACGGTGCCCGGAACACCCAGCTTGCTGAGCAGGGGCATGGCACAGTGATTTCCCGCGCGAACCGCCAGGCCTTCGCGATCCAAGAGGGCCGCCACATCATGGGGCGGGACTCCAGCGATGGAAAAAGAGACGACGGCAGTTCCTTCTGCTGGCCCGTAGAGGGTGATGCCGGGAATTTTTGCTAATTCCTGGCGCGTATATGTGACGAGCTCTTTTCCCTGCTGGGCAACTGCCTCCATGCCGAGCGCCGAAAGATAATCTATTGCTGCCCCCAAGCCGATAACGCCCGTAATATTCGGCGTGCCCGCTTCAAATTTCCAAGGCACCTCGTTCCAAGAGGCTCCGGCAAAAGAAACTTCTTTGATCATATCGCCGCCGAACAGGAAGGGCTCCAGGCTTTCCAGGCGCTCTTTCTTCCCATACAGGACGCCGATGCCGGAAGGGCCCAGCAGCTTATGCCCGGAAAAGAACAGGAAATCGCAGTTCAATTCTTCTACGTCGACGGGCAGATGGGGAACACTTTGGGCAGCATCGATAATGCCCAAGGCACCGTGTTTGTGGGCCAAAGCCATCAGCTCTTTGACGGGATTGATGGTTCCCAAGACGTTGGAGACATGGACTATACTGACAATTTTTGTTTTCGGAGT
>CAZOPZ010000068.1:0-3487 GCA_964582035.1 uncultured Methanosarcinales archaeon
CAGCTCCACATTTCGAATGTTCTGCGTTTCGTTCGGCAATTGCCGAGCTAACGCATGATGGGCTGCGAGGATGTTTTCGATAAGGTCTTCATCGGGCTGATTCTCTTTCCCTATGCTGCACTGCAGATTCATGCTTTTCTTGGCGCTCAGCCGCACGGTCTTGTTCAGCCGCTCCCGCAAAGGGGCAAAGTTGGCTGTCGGAGGAACGACGCCGCCGAGCTTGGGATTGGGCATCTTTCCCCGAGTGCCGAGCACTTTACCAAAGCTCGCTGCCACCTTAGGCATGAGCGTGGACTGGGCCAGGAAATAATCGTAGGTCTCGGCAAGCTGCTTCTGCTTCTTCTTATCGGCATACTTGGAAAATTCGCTTTCTCTGATCACTAAATCACAATGCTTCTGGGCCTGTTCTGCGAGCTGCTGATCGACAAAAGCAGCAACTTTGACCACTTTGCCGCGGCTTTTCGGCAGGGTCACAAATAGGTCTATAGGATTTTGGGCAATGAGAAGGTTTCGCAGATTGAAAATCAGGTCATACGTCTGGACAAACTTCCGCTTGGGCTGCTGTTTCAGCTCGTCCAGCGCTTTTTGAATATCTGCTTTTTCCATAGGAACCTCCTACCAGAACGGTAGTGCGAACGGTTGGTGCTTTGGAGGGGGGTTTATTTATAAAGATTCTGGTGGGGAAAACGGTACGGCCAAGATAAGCAAAATGGGGGGAGTTCCCTCAGGCTTTCGGGAAGGCTTCACAAAGTTAATATAATCCGCTTCTTCAGCTGGTTTCATGCGCATTGCTCTCAACAGATTTGTTCCGGCTCTTCTCTCTGCAGCTTTCTTCTCCTGCAGCTCTTCTCCTCCCCCTATCCAAAATCCTGAAGAAAGGTCTCTGCATTCACCCTCACTTTCCGAAACTCTTCAGGCTCATCCCCAAGAAGCTTTTCCCCTCGAAACCTTTCTGCAGTATGCTCAGGTCTTTCGCGGAGAAGGCCTATTCAGCATCAGTCCGCGCCCGTTACAGCTGGAAGAGACCGGATTCGCTTTTGAGCATGATGGCCAGTCGTATGTCTTAACAGATGATGCTGTCAGCAGATATCCGGAACTGCTGCAGGAAAAAGTGAATCCGGCAGCGGAACTGGATGGAGCGATGCAATATTCTTTCGGAAATGCTCCGGCGCTTTTTCTCTGCAATAACCAATATCAGGACTATGCCCTTTTTCTGACGAGGGCCTTGACTGCTCCAGTGGCCGGAGGAGACTCTTCATCCCTCCGTCCCGGAACGGTGCTGTATGGCATCGGCCATTCTGTTGGTGAGCAGTTTATCGCTGAAGGATTTGTAGCCCATCCGAACCAAGTGAGGGAGCTTCAGCTCAATGAAGGAGAATTTCCATTTTACAGCGAGAATTTTCACGGCGGGATGCCGCTGTTTGCCGAAGACGAGCAAGGGAAGGCGTATCTCGTCGGCATATTCGTTGAGCACGTGCCCGAGTACGGCGTGAACATCGGAAGAGGAATATCATCCATCGTGCAGGATCTGGAAGAGCAGAATTGTCTTACGGGGATGGAGCTGCAGCGCCCGCAGTATAGAAGGTGAGGGATGAAGACTAAAGTTAGAAGCAAATCGTAAAATGAGACCAAAAGCTTTTTATAAGAATTATCTTTTGTATAATTCATGGTCGCATATGAAGCAGTTACTAGAAAATGGGGAAATTCTCTGGGGATAACGCTCCCGTTAGAAGTCGTCGAAAAAGAACACTTGCGCCCGCAGCAGAAAATTAAAGTTATCGTCGTAAGGCCAAGCCAAACGCCACGAAAGACTTTTGGCCTGCTTCGGGGAAAATGGAAAAGAGGAACGCAGGAGATTAAAGACCAAACCAGAGCAGAGTTGTACGATGCCTGACGTTTATTTTTTTGATTCTTATGCCATCATTGAAATATTGAAAGGGAATAGAGCGTACCTCCCCTATGCACAGGCTATTATTGTAACCACTAAACTCCAGGTTTTTGAGGTTTTTTATTCCCTCCTTCGCGATGTGGGAGAACGAGAAGCAGCAGCTTTTCTGAAAGGCTATATGCAATACGCCATTGACTTTGATGCTTCGATTATTGAGCAGGCAGCCTTGCTGAAGCTCCACCATCGGAAAAATAATTTATCTATGACCGATTGTATCGGATACTGCCTGGCGTTGCAGATAGGGATAAAATTCCTTACGGGCGATCGACAATTTGAACATTTTGCAGGAGTAGAATTTGTCAAGTGAACGCCCTGAAGACCTCGGGCATCTCTGCGGTAAAGATAAGTGAGAAGTAGTGTTTTAATCGAGTATTTTTTCCAGCCCTTCCTCTAGTATCCTTTTCTTCGTGCTTTGGTCTGAACAAAGATCAATCGTCCAGTATGTAAGACGGAGTGCTTTAAACCATTGGTGCAAAGGTTCACCGCCATAGAGTTTATTACCATGAATCTCCTCGTATGCTTTTGTAGCTTCCGCTTCCAATCCCTGCTCTTTTAGAATTTTCCCATACTCCACAAGAATATCTTTTAATTCCGATGAATAGTGGTCACTTGTCATATTTGGAGAAAGCGTATCCATCTATTTAAACCTGACCCTCCACTTTTTCAATCATCGTCACCCAAATATCTTCTTCAGGAAACTTACCGAAGGCCTTTCTTCGTGCAGCTGCTTGATCAGTTCAACCTGCTTCTTGCTGAGCTTTTCCGGCACCGTGATGCGCACTTTGACCAGCTGGTCGCCGTGCTCCTGGCCACGCACCGAGGGAAGCCCTTTGTCGCGCATGCGGAAGACCGTTTCTGATTGCGTCCCAGCGGGAATTTTCAGCACGGCTTTTCCGGTTATCGTCGGCACTTCAACTTCATCGCCCAGAACCGCCTGCGTGAAAGAAATGGGCACGGTGATATGGATGTCCTCTCTCTCCCGCCGGAAATGCGGATGCTCTCTGATGTGGATGATGACATACAAATCGCCTGCCGAGCTGCCATACTCGCCAACTTCGCCCTCGCCCGCCAAGCGCAGGCGCATGCCTTCTTCGACGCCAGGAGGAATTTTCACATCAATCTTTCTTTTTTCGCGGACCAGGCCTTCGCCGCCGCAGGAAGCGCAGGAATCCTGCGGCAATTCGCCGTGGCCATGGCAGTACGGGCAGGGCCCCGTCTGCTGGAAGATGCCGAAAGGCGTGCGCTGGGTCCGTTTCATATACCCGGAGCCTTGGCAGTGATGGCAGCTTTCAAATTTCAAGGCCCCTTTGCCCTTACAATGAGAACAATGCACCAGTTGGTTCAGAGAGATGGTTTGTTCCGTCCCTTTGGCAACCTCTTCCAAAGAGATTTCTGTTTCGTATGCTAAGTCCGCTCCTCTCCGGGAATGGCGGCGTTTTCTCCCCCCACCCTCACCACCAAAAAGCTGGTCAAAAATGTCGTCGAAATTGCCGAACATGCCGGAGCGGAATTGCGACATCACGTCAGAAAAGTCAAATC
>CAZOPZ010000069.1:0-3446 GCA_964582035.1 uncultured Methanosarcinales archaeon
GAAGATCTTTGGCAAAGCGAAAGAAAAGCAGGTGGGGTTGGGGAGCTTTTTGTGAAGCAAAGGACTACTCTTAAGTAGCTTTCAGCCCGCAACATTTAAAAATCAGCCCTATTTTTAGCGTCTCATGGCCGCTATGCAACCAGCGTTAGAAGAAACCATCGAAGGAAAAGTAGCGCTCCCCAATGTTCCTTCGTTTTTTAATATGGTCAACTGCTGGGCGCTGGCTGTCGAAACTCTCCTGGAAAACTTGCGGCTGAAATCTTGGACTTACGAACAGCCCCAGATTGATGCTCTTATTCCCGATTCTCTTCCTGACGCAGAGCGGCCGATTCTTAAAGAGATTTTGTACAGCTATTGTGCCTCGAGTAGGCTTCCCCAAGAAACTGGAGCAATCAATCAGAGAGCCCCAGATCCTGTTCTGCAAAATGCTCCTGAATGGTCCGGCGGTGTTGCTTGTTGGCAGCACTGCGTATACACTAAAGCGCGGAAAGATATAGACGAACTGCTTCCTGTGATAGGGCAACAGATTAAACGAGATGCACAGCAGCGCCTGCAGCCTCTTTTAGAACGGCTCCACGCTTATAGTATTCAGCTTCCTCAAAGCGTGCACCTCAATGGTGGCCTTACCGCAGAGATGTGGCGTATCCGCAGCAAACTCTATGAAGCGCTTCCTCATCATGATGACCCGTATCGCCTCTTTGCCATCAGTTTCAAAGAAGGGGTGAAATACCGGGGCTGGGACGCCTTACCAGACGAAAAGCTCGCTGAAGAACTCGAGAAAGAGCAAGTTGCTTTACCGATCTTTGAAGAACACACGGGAAGGAAAGTGATGCTTCCAAAAAAGGAACCGGAAACGGTGGCGGAAGTGATTGAAGAAGTGAAGAGAAAGGCAGAACGCTTTTCTCGTGGCCAAAGCTCCGGGCTCCGCAGTATTGATGGCGAGCTTATTTTGATGCCCAGAACTTCTACCTATGCCCAAGGCGGCCAAGCACTGCGGGCAGCCTGTGCGGACGAACCAAACAGTCCGCATCCCTTTTTCACTCGGGCAGACGGAACGAAAATCTATCGCCCTTTAACTTTTAAAGAGAACTTGCGGGCACGCGTCAATGACTTTAGTACCAAACATGATGCCTCTGGCGCTCAGCGTTCTCTGGCTGACCGTTTGCGCCTTTTCAATCGCTGGCTGGACTCCTGCACGGGCGCTGCCTATCAAGCAGGAACGGATAAGATGAAAATCATTCCTCTTTGTGAGCCGCTTATCATGATTGCTCCGGGTTTTTCTGATAATTTTTTGGGAGTTTCCTATGCTTCTCTTGATGGTTACGAGCTGGATCGCAGCCGGCATCCGCACAGCGCTCAGTTGGCGAAAGATTCGGTTATTGCCGATCCCTACTGGCTTGCGGCGGTTGAGGAAGATGAAGATTTACTGAAAGAATATGCCGATATTGTGTTTGCACTGCTGTTGGAGAACTATGACCTCACAAATGGCATGGGGTTTTATCCCCGCAGCAGGACTGCGACTGATGAACTGCGGGCGTTGTTTGTGCACGATCTTGACGACAGCTCGAACGCGGTTGGCGACGACATTCTCTACGGCGATGGCTCGTTCCTCCGGGTAGCCCCGTCGTCGTCGTCAGATGCGCCCGCTGGGCGCCGCGCATAGTTCTTCTAAGTTAGTAGTAGCAAAAGTTTTTATGCTCCTTTCTCTTTGTCAGTACGAGCCTGTCATCGTCGTACGCCGATGATGAAGAGGCTTGGGCTACATGCCCTTCCGCTACGGTTGTCAGATTTGGCAATCATAAAATTCAACCTCAATGGAAACAAAGGGGTGGTGATCAGAATGGCCAGCAGAAATGCGGGTAACAGCGAGAAGGGCTACTGGGGCGGGCGTTGTTTGTGCACAATCTTAACAACAACTCGAACGCGAATGGCAACAACAATCTCAACAACAATGGCTCGTTCCTCCGAATAACCCAAGCCAAAGGCTTTTACTTTTCTTCTTTAACTAGCCCCATGACTGACGATCTCTATGCTCGGCTTTGTTCTTATGAAAATCTCTTCTTTGCGTACAAGAAGGCCAGAAAAGGAAAAACCCAGAAAGAGTATGTTATTGAATTTGAAAAAAAACTGAAAGATAATATTCTTCAGCTGCGCTCTGAGTTGCTCCTCCATGCTTATCGGCCCCGGCCACTGAAGACGTTTATCATTCGTGATCCCAAGACGCGAAAGATCAGCAAGTCGGCTTTCCGAGACCGAGTCGTCCATCATGCTTTATGCACTGTGATTGCCCCTCTTTTCGAGAAAGATTTCATTTACGACTCTTTCGCCAATAGAAAGGGGAAGGGCACGCTGAAAGCTATCGAACGGTTTGAATCTTTTCGGCAGAGAGTTTCCAAAAATAATACTCGACGGGTGTTTGCTCTCAAAGCGGACATCAAAAAGTACTTTGGGAACGTTAATCATTCCCTTTTGTTGGAAGTTGTAAAACGGAAAGTTTCTGACAAAAAAGTTCTCTGGCTTATCAAAATTATTCTTGCAAATCATAAGACCGATGAACCAGGCAAAGGCATGCCCTTAGGTAATCTCACTTCGCAATTCTTCGCCAATGTCTACCTGAACGAGCTGGATCAATACGTCAAGCACAAGCTAAAAGCTAAATTTTACCTTCGGTACGTCGATGATTTTGTGATTCTCCATGAATCGCCTTCAGTATTACAAGAATACCTGAAAGAAATTGGCCTCTTCCTGTGCAAGAGCCTTGCTTTGGAGCTTCATCCCGAAAAATCAAGGATTATTTCCTTACCGAGAGGAGTAGATTTTCTTGGCCTGCGCCTGTTTCCTCATCACAAACTGCTTAAAAGCAAAAATCTCAGGACGTTTAGGAAGAAGTTCACGCTCCTTAGTGCAGAATTTGAGAAAAAGTTTCTCAACTATGAACAAATTTACGATTTCCTTGAAGGCTGGATCGCTTATGCTTCTCACGCCAACACCTACAAATATCGAAAAAAAATGACGAGCAAATTCAACTATTCATTCCCGACTCAGAAGGACATCACGATAACATCTGTCAGGAAACATGAAAATTTCAGTCACAAAGTCGACGAAAGCAAGATGGAATTCAGCCGAATGAAAACCTTACAGCTCATAAAGAAAGGAATGACTGCTAGGCAAATTGCCGAAGCAAGAGGCATCAAAGAAGGGACTGTGTGGGATCATGCAGCGAGTCTGATTGAACATTATCAACTACAACTGAAGTCAGTTATAGCAAATGACAAGATTAAGAAAATTCTTCGAAACATCAAATCACCTGATGACAAACTCAAAGATATCAAAGCAAGAATCAATGACGACTCAATATCCTACAATGAGATAAACTGCGTTCTCGCCAATGTCAAAGGAAAACACAAAAAGAAAAGCATTACCTACTTTATCGACTGGTACAAAAG
>CAZOPZ010000070.1:0-3318 GCA_964582035.1 uncultured Methanosarcinales archaeon
GGAGGCATTCCAGGAACGGTACAATCTTGTGGAGCGCAGCCCCATCACTGCCGAAACCCAAGCTACGAATGAGAAAGTGCTCTTTAACGTTCTGTGGGTCGTCGAAATCCGCGACAAAGCCGGAAATTTCATCACCGAGTTGCGGGAGCATAGTGCTGATTCCGATGTGAAGCTGAAAAGTGCCTATGACGTCGCCCGGCGTATCGTTGAACGGGAAATGCGTGAGATGAAGTTTGAAGACCTTACGCAGGACTTGCTCGCGTTAGAATCCCCGAACGTGCCGCTGTCCGGACTGGAAGTGGGCTGCACGGAGAAAACCTGGCGTATCGGCGATGTCAAAGCAGCCCTGCAGGAATTGCTGCGCGTGAATATCGGCCAAGTGCGCATTGAAGGCACGGATGTGCTGGACTTTCCGGAAGGCTTTCCCTATTATGAGAATCACTATTCTTGGAATCTGGGTGATGATCTGCGTGAGCCGAAAGTTTCCGTCGTTTTCCGGTATAGCCCGACATTCCCGTTTGCTTTTGATGTTCGCCCGAGAGGGGGAACCACGCTCCGCAGCAGCTCTTTGGGCAGCAATAACGAGCTCGTTTCTTTTTTCTGCCTGCAGACCTGGAAATTTGTGTACGATGTTTCGTATCCCGTGCTCGTCGAGCTGCGTGATGAGACGACGGGCTATACCTTCAAGACTGCTTTTACTGTCCATCTGAACAACAATCTCCCCGATAGAAGTGCCGCTGCCGCTCCGGAAACCACTATTTTTTTCGATGCGGTGAATGACGAAGAGTATTGCCAAGAGAGCCAGAACGTGCCGATGACTGCTTTTACCTACAGCCTCGTTGACAATGATCGGGGGGTATATAACGCCGAGCCGCTGGAAGACGTGGATCTGCGCTTTACTTGCATACGGTACGAATGCCCAATTGGGAAAACCGAATATGATTTTGCCGGCTTGGGCAATGTTGCAGCCTATCGCACCAATTTTCCGTATTGCGTAGGCGGCATTCTCCGCGGCACCCGTGATGGCTATACAGAGTCATGGAAACGCGTCGTTACGGCCCCAGGCAGAGAAACTGAATTGTTTTTGGCGCCGCTCTTCTCTTTTTCTCCGGAGAACGTGCAGATCCTGAAGCATCAGGTCGATGGCAGTGGGCGAATACGAACCACCGCACCGCTTGAAGAAGGCGAAAAAGTGCTCGTCAAGCTCAGCTTCACGAAAGCAGGGGAGCTCGAGCCGTTCCACGAGCAGACTTTTGTCATCGATCCTGCTGCTCAGGAGATCAGCAGCAAGCAGCACGTGCAACTGCTGGCGGAAGCGGACTTTACCTATGACCTCGAAGTGCTGGTGTTTAAAGAGGGCACATTTGTGAGCGGCTACAAAGGGAAGTGGACGCCGTCGTGGCGTGATCTGCAGCAGGCGCCGGAGATGGTGTTTCATACGACAAGCGCGGAAGATCTTGATGATGAAGAGCGGTTATTATTCTTCGCAGCGTTGGAAGAAAAAAGCAGCGGAGTTCCTGCTCCGGAACTTGTTATGGAACCCAGAACGGGTGGTGCTTCATGAATCTCAAAAGTATAACTCCGAGAAAAAGAAGCGGTTGGGGATTGCCAAAGAAGCTTTCGATCCTCTCGGTTCTCTTTGTCCTGTTGCTGTTTGTTAATCTTCCGATTGTTGCCGCTTTGCAGATATCCAATGTCCGGGCTGAAGATATCACTT
The DNA here is from genome assembly GCA_964582035.1 of uncultured Methanosarcinales archaeon. GTDB lineage: Archaea > Nanobdellota > Nanobdellia > Woesearchaeales > GW2011-AR9 > JAUYQE01. The sequence goes on from CAZOPZ010000070.1 coordinate 1,718, forward strand.
CTTCCAGCGCCGCAGTTCTTTGGGAGACGGACGAGCCGGCAAATAGTTTTGTGAACTATGGGACGAGCAAAGAGACCATATCGTCGCGGGTAGGCGATGCGGCATCAGTAACGGAGCATCGCTTGGCCTTGCAGAATTTACAGGCGGGGCAGGCCTATTATTATGCGGTGGAGAGCAATGCGCTCGTCAATAACAATAATGGTGAATTCTATTCATTTACGACGGCAGCAGCCGATTCCACCGCGCCGGAAATTGCCGTAACGCTTCCCGTCAGGATTGCCGGCAGCAGCCTGACGATCAACGGCAGCACGGAAGCCGGTGCGGATGTTTCTTTGTTTGTGAATGAAACTCTGGCTGCAGTTACGCAGGCTGAAGCCGATGGCCGCTTCTTGTTTTCGGACATCGAGCTGCAGGAAGAAACGCTGAACAGCCTTCGCCTGGAAGCCGAAGATGCTGCAGGGAATAGTGCAACGTTCTCGGGGCAAGTCTATGCGGACACCAGCCGTCCCACTATCACCTTGGAAGCAATTCCCGAGCTGATCGAAGAGCGCAGCTTCACGCTTAAAGGCTCTATTTCCGAAGAAGTAACCTATGAAGTCTTTGTCAACAATGAATCGCAAGCACAGGGCGAAGGCACCCAGCTGGCTGCGCAAATAAACCTCGAAGAAGGCAGCAACCCGGTTCGTATGGTGCTCACTGATCTGGCGGGCTGGGTTACGGGGGAAGAGCTCCGCCTCATTTCAGATACGCAAGCGCCGACAATTACCGCAGAACTGGAAAAAGGCAACGAGTATTACGAAGGCAATGTGGAGACGACGATCCGGGGAGAAACGGAACCGGGGTCAACCATTTATCTGTATGTGTACAAGCAGCGGACGTTCCAATACCAGCCGGATTTTGAAAAAGCCTGGGAAAGAGTGACGGCAGATGCGCAAGGGCACTTTACATTCCGGGATATTGATCTGGAAGACGAGCCCATACGCCTGGAAGATCTGGCACCGCGGCAAGTGCCCTCACGGCTTTTGGAAGAAACCAGCCTGCAGCCTTTGCCGGAAGGGCAGCAATATTGGACGTATAGCGTGTTCTTGGTCGCAGAAGACCGTACCGGAAAGACCGGCTATTGGGAAACGCGAGTTACCGCCAATACCTGCTTCTCGGATAATTTTGATATTGTCATGCAGTCCATGCCCGAATTCCAATTCCCACTCAAGTTAGAGCCCAGACTGCTGGATGATGGCCGGGAAACGATACAGGCGCTCTTTTCACTTGACTATCAAGGCCAAGGCGTTCCTGTCATGCGCGGCGGTGAGGAAATAGCTCCTGGTTATCAGATACAGGGCGTGCGCTTCCAGCCAGCCTGCACCCAAAGCATGCTGGAAGAAGAGGGCAGCGGCACGGCTCTGGGCTGCACGGCGATGACCCGGAGAGAGCCATTCTCGCAAGTCAGCCCGGAACAATCATCCATTTACGTGCAGTGGAATCTGGGCAGCCTGGCAGACGTGAGCGAACGGAAAGAAAATTTCTGGGATGATTTCACGGAACGGCGCAGAATCGTGTTCCCCATAAAAAAAACCATTAAACTTACTTGCCATTTTGTATTT
>CAZOPZ010000071.1:0-3264 GCA_964582035.1 uncultured Methanosarcinales archaeon
GTACCGCATTGTATTTCCGGCTTCGGCCATCTTTGTTGGGATGCCAGCCATCTTGATCCGAGTGCACAAAGAGATTTCCATAAGCGAGGGCAATGCCCTGGCTGGCTTTGCGGAGGATATCATCATATTCCATCAAATCTGCACAGAAGCGGTCTTCCAGGAATTTATCGCCGACCAGATAGCCGCTCACGCACAGCTCTGGAAAGGCGAGCAGATGCGCACCCGTGGCTTTCGCTTCCCCGATCATGCGCAGCATGGTTTCAATATTTTTCTTTGGCTGCCCGGGTACCACTCCCATCTGCGCGAGAGCGATTTTCATGAGACGCTTTGGTCGCCTCCCTCTGCTTTTTCCCACGCACGGGCCCAATACTCCTCTTCGAGCATCGCAATTCTGATCATGTCATGATACGCGCCCCGCCGAAAATATTCTTTCCGTAATCTTCCTTCAACTAGAAATCCACATTTCTCGACGAAGAGATGGTGCGCTTTTGTATTCTGTTCCAAGAAAACGCCCCACACTTTGTGTAACTGCAAGTCGTTAAACGCTTTGTCGAGAAGGGCATCGATCATCTGGGGAGCATAGCCCCGCCCCCAGTTGTCTTTGTTTCCGATAATAATACTCAAGCGACCCTGCTTATTGCAGCCATCAAGTTCGTGAAGCCCCACTTGGCCAAGATATTCTCCGCCGGCAAAGGCTGAATAGACTTTGTCAGGACCGGCAATCAGACGTTCCAGATACCGCTGCTCTTCTTCCCGGCTAACGGGCTTTCCAAACCAGCCAAAGTTGCCGACGATCTCGGGATCGTTGATCCAGCCCATGATATGTTCAAGGTCGGAGAGTTCTAATGGTCGGAGAGATACGTCAGTCATGAAGAATTCCCCCACTGGTCGAGATAGCCTGCAACATCATTGACCTTCGTGAGATGCGCGCCAAGCTTCTGCCATTCCTGCAGCACCTCTTCCAGCGGCAAGTTCGGCAGCTCTTTGATAGCGTCAGTCGGCACATAGACTTTTATTCCCATTTTCAGCAAGCCTTTCACCGCAAAATCGACACAGACATTGGTGGCTACGCCGTAGACAATGGCGCGCCTGGGCCTCAGAATGGTTAAGACAACGTCTGTAAAAGGATTCCCTTTTTTGTCAAAGACATCAAAGCGGTCTTTGTAGAGGATAGTGTTCCGAGCACCAAGATAGTCACTTGAAACTGCAAAATCCTGCCAATTTATAACAAAAGGGTTCTCCGGCCGTGTTGCAGGAATGTATTCAGCGCCTTTCGTTCCCTGCAGGCAATGGGGCGGAAAAGTTGTTTTAAAATCGGGTTTATCAGAGAGCTCTGCAGACGTCGGCGTATGCCAGTCTGCAGTATTAATAACCCGAATGTTTCTCTCCGCAGCTAGCCTAGTGAGGTATTCTAAGTTTGGCTCAATTTGCTCGGCATCTGGTACATACAACTTTCCATCTGGCCGCATGAAGTCATACTGGGTGTCCACGTTCCAGAACAAAAGGCCCTTATTGTTTTTGTCGTGCAATAAATATTGAGTTATATCATTTCCCAGAGAATCACAACACGGTCTTTCATTAACATTTTTTCTAAGAGTCATGGTTTTCACCTCGATGGTATTTTTCTTTTAGCTCGTGAACCAGCTGTTCCAGCCCCGGAGAGATGCGCAGTTCATAAGGCGTCGCTCGCAGTTCTTTGGCAGCAGCAGGCATCTTCTCGACACTCGCCCAGGCATAGTCTCGAATTTCCGGCAAGGATCTTCTTGGCAGGACGCGTTTACCGTCTTTGACAACGAGCTCTAATAAAGGTTCTCCTTCTCCTTTTTCACCTTCCAGAGCGAGAAGGTCATAAAGAGCGTGGCCGTCTGCATTTCGCACCCTATAGACTTGCTTCTTTCCCGGAAAGTTCTGCTTGTCTAAAGATAATTTCATCTTCGGCCCATCGCCATCTTCTACCAGCTTGTAGACGCCAGCAATGGCTGCTATGGGCTTCGCTGTGATCATTTCTGTGCCGACCCCATAGCCGTCGATGCGCGCTCCTCGTGCACGGAGTTCAGCAATCTTGTACTCATTGAGATCGTTGCTGGCAAGGATCCTCACATATGGCAAGCCCTCTCGATCAAACAAAGCACGGATCGCTTTGGAATCTTCTGCCAGATTGCCAGAATCCAGCCGAACGCCGCCTAGCCGCTGGCCCCGAGCTTCCAACTCTTTGGCAACAAGCGCTGCATTTTTCGCGCCTTGCAGCGTATCATACGTGTCGATGAGCAGCGTGGCATTGTGGGGAAAGGTTTTCACGTACGCCCGGAATGCTTCCAATTCTGATTCCATCGGAAAACACATGACAAAACTATGGGCATGCGTGCCATTGACAAGAATGCTGTACTCTTTGCCGGCTAGAACGTTGCTTGTGGCGACCGCTCCACCAATATAAGCTGCACGAGCGCCTTTCATCGCGGCATCTTCTTCCTGTGCCCGCCGCAAGCCGAAATCGACGACTTTAGAATCGCCTGCAGCCAGGACCACACGACTGGCTTTCGTAGCGATCATCGTCTGAAAATTAATCATGTTCAATAAAGCCGTCTCCAAAAACTGCGCCTGCGTTCTCTTTCCCGTGACGCGGAGCAAGGGCGTATTGGCTGTTACGGGTGTCCCTTCCGGCACGGCGTAGATATCGCCTTGGAAACGGAAATCTTTCAGCCACTCGATGAAATCGTCAGAAAAGAGCCTGATGCCTTGCCTGATGCTTCGCAGATAAGCCCGGTCTTCGTCGGTGAAATGGATATTCGTCGCATAATCAATCGCATCTTCAATGCCATTGGCAATGAAATACCCCCAATCCTGCGGAAGTTTTCGAATAAAAAGGTCAAAGGTCGCTTCGCCGTCTTTCTGATTATTGATATATGCGGCCATCATGGTCAGCTGGTACAGGTCGGTCAGGAGGGTTTTGGAGGTCATGTTCGGGTATAGTTTGTCTTTTTAATTGGTTATTTTTAAGCATTTGCCTGCAAAAAATCTTCTAGCTCTCTATCGCCGTATCCCCTCAATTTTGATGATGTCTTCCGTTGTTTTCAGCGTGCTGCCGCCCAAAACCGCATTGCCACAGGTGACTAAGCCGTCTTCTTCATCGATGGAGGGAACGAAGACTAAGACATCAAACCCTTCTTTTTTAAGATCGTCTTCTGGCTTTTTATACGGGGCCCAGGAGTCGTATCCGCCGAGAGTGATTATGCCATTCTCCCGACAAGCATTATTGTTATGGAT
>CAZOPZ010000072.1:0-272 GCA_964582035.1 uncultured Methanosarcinales archaeon
AATCAGGAAGAGCGAGCTATTATTAATCATCTTGTACAGCAGAAAGGCCTGTCGGGGCAAGCGGAAATATCCCGCCTGCCGGGCATGAACCGGGTGAAAGCGTATCGATCATTAAAAAGGATGCAAGAGAAGAACCTTCTTGAGATTATGCCCCACGGAAAAGTAAGGAAAGTGGCATTGAAAGAGAATATTCTGCAGATGCTGAAAGAAGGGTAAAGAGTGTTTGGTTTAACTCCCATTAAACCCCCATGATCAAACAGGAGCCTACAAAG
>CAZOPZ010000072.1:282-3262 GCA_964582035.1 uncultured Methanosarcinales archaeon
TAAAAACCGTACCTTCAGAAATCGCCCGGCAGACGTACAACACGTCCGGCGCAGCCACTAGCTCGTGGGTGATTGCCATCGGCTAAGCAGAGAAGAAAGAACCAACAGGACGAGCGGTCTTTGCGTTTCTGATTGTAGAGTATACTTAGTGAGATCAAACAGCAGAAGAAGCTAAAAGACGGAAAGAAAAATTATCCCCTAAACAACTACCCTATAATCTCCCGACCCCTCTATCTCTTTTTTCACTTTCTTCATATCAACGCCGATATCATGCTCCACCACCAGTTTGCCGCTCTTAAAATCAAGCGTACATGATTTTACCCCCACTATTTCCGAACAAACATCTTCGATGAGCACTTTGCACGACTGGCAGTGCATGCCTTTTACGGTTAGTGTGGTTTTCATAGTTTCATCCTATTTCCTCTCCATTTTTTTCTCTCGCATTTCACGCTTGTACGTCAAACACTCCCGGCCCGGCCATGCCCATGCCGCAGCTGAAAGTAATTTTGCCCTCTTCCTGCGGCGTGAAGCTGATAGTCGTAATCTCATTCCGCGATAATTGTTCTGTTATGCCCAGGCGCGGCACGCTGATTATTTGTCCACAACCCTGCGCCCCCCGCCCATCAATGTTCCATTCCACAGGAATCCCTTTTTTCAGCTGAAAGGCGGCCGGAAAATAGTCCAGGCCGCGGACTTCCATATGGATGACTTGCTTATCATCAAGAATAGTATTGGTGCCTATGGCCGAAGGATCGGTTGTGCTTGGCAAGCCGACCGTCGCTCCCATAATATTCAGGCCAGGAACAATATTAGAGATGCCGAGAATGATGACCAAGACTGCTGAAAACGTCATAAAGTGCCGTTGGATATTTTTCTTGGCAAAGCTGGAAAACGCGCCGATGCCCGCTAATGAAGGCAGCGTTCCGAGGGAAAAGGCCAGCATCGTCAACGCGCCGACAAAAAAGCTGCCTTTTCCCAAGACGTACAGCTGCAGCGCCTGGGTAAAGCCGCAGGGCAGGAAGAACGTTGAAGCGCCAAAGAGAAAAGAAACTTTGGAACTGGCCGCATGCTGCTGGGTGCTGGCATCATACAGCTTATGGGCGAAGATTTTGGGCATCTTCAGCGAGAATTTGTTGAGCCAGGGAAAGATGCCTAACAGCTGGATACCGACAACGACCATCAGAACACTCGCGCCAATCGTGAGTATCCCCGTAACATTCGGGGGGAGGCTGATAGCTGAACCAAGCAGCCCGATGACACCGCCGAGAAGCGTGTATGAGGCAATTCTCCCGACATTGAAGAACAGGTGCGGCCGGAATTTCTGCCACCCTTTCAGCTGCGGATATTTTTCATTATGCTTGGCCGCAACAGCTAAGAGCAAGCCGCCGGCAATGGCCAGGCAGGTAGAAGTGGCTGCGACCAAGCCGATAACAAAAATGAACCCATAGCTCATATTGTCGCTGATGCCCAAGCCTTTCGGCAATATATCGAACTGGCGCAGCAGGAGATATGCCCCCACAATGATAAGAAACGCAGCGCCGATTTCGATATGGCGGCGCTTTACCACAAAAGCGGAGGGGGATTTGCTCTCAAAGGTGGAATAGGGATTGGCAGAGAGAGCTTTTTCCGCAGAGAGAGAATAGCCCGTATCTTGCAAGGCTTCCTGAAGTTTTTCCAGAGGGATGTCCGTTGCACTCTTTATTCTCACTTCTTCTTTTGCCCTGCTCACGTGTACTCGCTCTACTCCTGCAACTTTGCGTAGCTTGCGCTCGATGAGCACTTCGCAGCTGCTGCAGGTCATGCCTTTTACGGTGAAAGTTAGAGTATTGGCCATAGTCTCATGCATCGATACACTCCCTTAAAAAATTGAAATAGCTTATTAAGATTACTGAAACTGGTTGCAAAGGAGGGCTTTTAAGGTGTTTCTGCTCCTCAAAACCTATGGGGCTGAAACAGAGAGTTGTGGGGATCACTGGAAGCCTTTCTGGAGTCACCAGCATCTTTGGCTCTTGGCAGGTCTGCCACACGATTTGTCTGGGCTTGGTCGGAGCTTTGGGGATCCTCGGCATAACCGTAACGGGCATGCCCCTTCTTTTTCTTACGAGAGTGGCCCTTCCTGCCTGGCTGATAGCCGCAGCTCTTTTTGCGATAACGCTATCATTCTATCTTGTAAGGCGATGTATTCCCCCATCTTTGCTCCTCTTTAATGCTGGTATACTTATTGCCGGTGTTCCGTTTGCTGAAGTTGGCAGTGCCCGCCCCTTGTTCTGGGCCACTGGTGGGCTTATCGCTTTAGGAGGAGTAGTGCTCTTCATACGACAAAAAATCAACCGGAGGAAAAATCATGGTAAACCATAATGCTTTGTGGACAACAATAATCGTAGTGTTCGCTGCCGGTGCGCTGGTGTATGGCATTCTGAGCTATGCGGGCAGCCCCCTCTTCGCTAGCCAAGACACTACTTCAGCTGCAGCCAACTCTCTTGCTCAGGGAGAGGTAACGGTCGATGTTACATCGCTCTCCCAAGAAAACGGGCAAGCTGCTTTCTCCATTGCTTTGAACACGCACTCCGTCGATCTAAGCCAGTTTAATCTCGAAGAATTGATCACGCTCGAATACGCCGGAAAAATCCTCAAGCCCGTCTCTGCGCCAGCCGTAAGTGGCCACCATGCTTCTGGCACTGTGCTTTTTGAAATGAAAGAAAAAAGAAATAACTTCCTAGTCCGGGTCCGGGGGATTCCGCCGGAGCCAGACCGGAAGTTTCAGTTCTCTTGAGTTTTTCCCGACTTACTTTACTTTTCTTACCGCTTCTTCTCCGTCACAAAGTGGATTCCGGTAATGATGAACAGCAAAGCCAAGAGCGTTACCGCCCAGCCGCCCATCATGCTCACGCCGCTGAATCCCATCATTCCCATCATGCCGCCGAAGCCCAGCCCGCCGCCGGGGTAGAGCAACGCCAGCGCACCACCGACAATCTGACTC
>CAZOPZ010000073.1:0-3118 GCA_964582035.1 uncultured Methanosarcinales archaeon
ACTATGTCGTTCACATTGATAGCAACCGCAAAATACGGCGCATTGGAGATATTGACCATAATAGGATCAACGCATATTGCCAAACAATTGTTCTTCTTGTTTCCCAGATCAACAATCCCCGCATCTTCCCCTAGTCTTGGACCAAGGAGGACCCGCTCGCTGTTGCTATTTGTATATTTTTCCAGAATCCGAGAGAGTTCCCCGTCGGGCAATTTGCCACAGCGGAGTTTTTCAGAGGAGTCCATAATCAGTAATTCCTAAAAATATCCCTACTTCTTCGCCGATTCTTTCTCCGGCGGCACTAACTCGTCGATAAGAGGCTGGGGAATGCCCACTTCCAGCATGCGGGCCCGGATCTTGCGCGATTCCTTGCCTTCCATTTCTTTCATGATGTTCTTAGCTTGTATCTCGAATTCTGCTCTGCGCCGTTCCATCTCTTCCCGCAGGCGATGCTTCTCGCTCTCCAGGCGCTGGCGCTCTTCAGCACTCAGCTCCGTCTTGCCCGAGGCAATCTCAGCATCAAATTTCCCTGCTTCTACGGCTCGTAAGGCTTCCCGCGCCGGCATGCCTTCTACCAGAATGCCCATGGAATGGCAGCTGCCGATGACTTCTTTCACTTTTGCTTTCAAGCTTTTTCCGAGCAGCGCATCTTCTTTAGCCTTAGCAATCTTAATGATCTGCTCAATGACCATATCGGCAACTTTTTCCGTCAGCGGATTGCTCGCCCCTTTTTCGATGCCGGCTTCTTTCTTGATAAGCGCAGCCGCTGGCGGCGTGCCAATAACGATAGAGAATTCTTTGGTTTCCGTATTAACGGTCACTTTGACCGGAACCTGCATGCCTTTCAGGTCAGCCGTTTTCTTGTTTATTTCCGTAACTACCTGGCCGATGTTTACCCCCGTCGGCCCTAAAGCCGGCCCTAACGGCGGGGCTGCTGTTGCTTTGCCCCCTTCCACCATTGTTTCAACGGTTTGCAGTGCCATTTTTAGGATATAATCCCCACCTTTTATGGGGGTATTTTTAAGGCTTTTGGTGGGATTTTTGCTCTTTGCAATAAAAAACCCAACCGCAGCAAGCTGCGGGGTTTTTTAAGCCTCAAATTGGGCACTCCGGTTATTGCCACAGCAAAGCTGTGGGGTTTGTACCCAATTTGAGCAATCAGAGAATCGAAACGTTTATAGGGCTATTTTATTTTCTAGGATCCCTTAACAGAGAAGTGCATCCATGAAACACATGCTGATTTTGATTTTTCTGACTACAGCTTCTTTTCTCCTCGCCGCCTGTTCCCCACAAATTCCAAAAGAAAAAGTATTTGCAGAGTTAGAAACACTTTCTGATGAAGAGCTTGAAGCGGTGCTGGTGAGCCCGGATGCCCTTACCGGCATGCTTTCTGCCGAAACCGCCCGGGCGCTGGCCGCCATTACCTGGCAAGAATGTTCGGAGGGTGATGTAACAGTCAACGGAAATGGAAAAAATTCTCTAGTAAAAGGGGCCGTTCGGATAAACTATTCAAGACAGGGCTTTCAAAGATTCATGACTTACGTTGATTATTGCCTGAACACCACTCACCTCCGGGAATATTATTGCAAAAAAGAAGGCGAGGGGTACGGGAGACTGACGGTGAGCTGTCCAGAGATGCGGCAAAGAAGCTGCGCAGCTGGAGCATGTTCTTGATATGTCAAAATACACTACTGGTCTATTTGACCGGTAGTTCCTGCCGACTTTTGACATACCTGTAGAATGAGACAAAAACTTTAAGAACAAGAACAGATATCTGTATCTATTGAAAGAGGTGTTTGACATGAAAAAAATCATTGTTTTGGCATTAGTTCTTATTTCTGCTTTGTTGGTGTTAGCGTGTGCGCCGCAGCCATCGGAAGAAGATGCCTTAGCGGAGCTTGAAGAGCTTTCGGACGAAGACTTGGATGCGGCTCTAGCGGAAGAAGATGGTGCTGTTGCTGGACAAGCCATCTCTAAAAAGAAGACTGTTAGCCTCTTCAGATGGGAAAGCTGTTCTGAAACTGATGGGGGCGCAGATTATGGAACGGCGGGAACAACCACTTTAAGTTATACCTATGCTGGTAAACAAAGTACAAAATGGTACAGCGATCGATGTCTCAATGAAACGATACTCGTTGAATATTCCTGTGCTGCCGATAATTCTTACCGAAGAAGTACCCAAGGCTGTCCTGATGGCTGTATAAACGGAGCGTGCTATCAACGAGTAACTCCTCCAACTCCGCCAACAGATTCTGACACTGATGGGGTTAGTGATAGTATTGACCTCTGCCCCGCAACTTCCTCGGGCAATGCTGTCGACACGAACGGCTGCTCCGACCTCCAAGTCGATAAAGACGGCGATGGAATCTGTAATAGTGGTGCTCGAAGCGCTGGGCCGGGTGCCTGCACGGGAAGCGATAATTGCCTCGGAACAGCAAATGCCGATCAAGCAGATGCTGATGGGGATGGTGTAGGAGATGCTTGTGAATTTTCACCATAAGTCATGAAAATGCGGGAAAGCGCCTCACCACGGACTAAATTCCGTGGCTTGACGGAGGCGCTTTCTCTACCCCGCATTTTCAGGACACAAAAAAGCCAGAGCCATTCATCCATTGGCTAAAGCCAATGGCTTTCTGGCTTTTTTCGTGTAAAGCAGTTCGGATAGAGAGGAACCTTTATCTATCTCTTTTTCTTTCTTCTTGTATCTCATGAAACTCCATATCTACCTCTTCCGCCACGGCCAGACAACGTACAACGAGCGCGGCTGGTTCACCGGCTGCCTGGATGCGAAGATGACCACCGCTGGATATCAGAGCGCCAAAATGATTGCCGGGAAGCTCCAGACTAAGAAAATTGATGTGGCGTATCATTCGCATCTTTCCCGCTCTAAAGAGACCCTGAAAGAGGTATTGCACTATCATCCTGAATGCCAAGCGATCATCGAAGACGATCGCCTTATCGAACGATGTTACGGGGTTCTGGAGGGCCGAAGCCATCGCTCGTTTCAGGAAGAGATGAAGAGAAAAGTGCTGGCGGCAGTTGAAAAGAAGTATGGGAAACTGGAGAACCGTTCACGCCAGAGATTTGGTGAGGAAGCTGCTCAGCAGATTTTTAATGC
>CAZOPZ010000074.1:0-494 GCA_964582035.1 uncultured Methanosarcinales archaeon
TCCTGCTCGTCTATAAATTTCTGGAACTCCTCAATAGTCATACCAGGATGGATTGGCTCAACAAGACTTCTGATCGTACCTCCATCCATAGCTTGCCCAAGTGATTAGCGCCGTCCTTATTCGGCCCCCATCCCCAGAAATCATCTCGCCATGAATCCTCAACTAATTCTTTATCTCCCGACTCAATAAGTTTCTTTTTCACGTAAGGGTGCTGATCGACTTTTGCCATAAGAATTTCTTTCATTATTCCCAACTTTACGGCATCCCAATCCTTCCTTCGCTTTTCAATGTGTGCGTTGGCGAATTTCTGAGAATCATGAGCCGAGCGGGCATTCCGCACCTGTTCTTTCAATTGCTCGTCCTCGAATTTTTCTGAATGGTACGCGTGCTCTGAGGTCGGATACAGCTTACCTTTCCACTCCAGCATAAATGAGGAGTAGTTCGAAAAAACGTAGAACTCGTGTTCATAAAAGAATATCTGCTTCTCTGTATCC
>CAZOPZ010000074.1:568-1130 GCA_964582035.1 uncultured Methanosarcinales archaeon
AGTATATCCTGCTGTTTGAGTGCTACCGTCCAGAGGGGTCTCAATCGGCTCATAAACCGCACCTTATGCCTAATTTTTTGGCCATAATTTCGGACAAGTTCGAACAGGTCAGACTTGTCCAACTCTGGATTTTTTTAATTAAATTCTAGATATTTGCCTTCACTGATCACCTCGACTTCCCCATCGACAACTTTCAACGCGGAGTGATCGTCTAGAGCATAAATCTTTTTAGGTAAGGTTTTGGCAACCTCTATGATTTTTTCTTCCATGCGCGTAGGGAAGAACGGGGAGTTGAGATGGGGTAGGAAATAAAAGTCCACATAGTTCAGCCCATCCATAGGTTCTTCTTCCATATCATCACCGTATATGATTTGAGACAATCTTAGAGCAAGGTCTGGACTAGTTACCATGCTTCCTGCGCTTAATCCGACATATATCTTCGTCTTGAGCATTTCTGGAAGAAGGCCTACAAGGCCCGATTTGTTTATCCACTTCATGAGGTGATAGGTATTCCCTCCTTCAAAAAACAAAACATCAGCTTCTTCCATTTGAGGCCTCCAGA
>CAZOPZ010000074.1:1140-2834 GCA_964582035.1 uncultured Methanosarcinales archaeon
CTGTAATACTGACTGATTTATAATTTTGTTTATTAATATTGATTAAATCGTTTATAAACCAGTCCTTGTCTCCCATTTCAACGTTAGAAGCAGTCGGGATAAAAACTAAAGAAGTGTCTTCAGGTTTTTTTCCAACCAAATCAAAGAGTGCTTTCTCTATCGATTTATTGGTCAGCCCGCCTGAAGTGAGTAGAAGCTTCATGGGACAACTATACCAGAATCATTTCGAAAAAAATTCCTCCATCCAGAAACGCTTTATAAACAGCAGGGACAAAGTGGATAAGAAGTACCCCACCACGGGGATAAGAGCATTTCGGAATGGATTTCCATTACCTATTACAAAAAGAACTCCGCAAGCGATTACATAGGTGAGGAGCATGATTGTGCTAACCCGGACGAAACTGGTCTCCCACGCCTTCTCCACTTCAACTCGTTTATTCCTCTGCTCTATAATTTGTATCCGTTCTTCGATAGTCATGGGTGGATTGTATCTGTTTTATAATGGCAATGACACCAGCAATTGCTAATACAACCGTTGAAACTGCGGTTACCCAAGTAGCTATTTTTATGCCACGTGTATTGTTTGTAAGAGATTTAACTTCAATCTCCAACTCATTAAAGTGCTCCGGAAAATCTTTGATTCGATCTGTTCCTTTAATCATATTTTGCTGGGGAGCTAGGGAACGATCCTAGAGTCTCCTGCTCCAAAGGCAGGCGTGTTACCAGTTACACCACTCCCCAATGAAGCAACGATACCATAAATCCAACCGTTGATTTTTCGGTTCAAAATTGTACTTGCTCTAACTTTGATTCTTATCAAACCATGATATGAGTCGCCGATATTCGTCCGGTTTGTTTTAATATTTCCTCTTTTAAAATACACTTTGGAAATTTGATTGGTCGGCACATTTAATTCTTTTGCCCACCACATTCTAAAAGCGGGAACATCAGTCTTTCGAGATTCATGTACATATAACTCAAACCAATAGGCAGAATTGTGAATATTCATCAGCCTGAGCCAATGCATGAATACTCGAATCATTTCAGAATCAGAATTTCCAAAAATAACACCTGAACTCAAACTTGTATCTCTCTGCTTTGAACCTTCAGCCCAATAGAGACACGTACCGATAAGCCATAATTCTCGCGCTGACAACTTTCCTACATGATCACGACCTTTCACTATATGCTTTTCTAGTTCTTCCAAACGAGCATTTCTTCGTGCGTCTGCTCCGCGTTGCGCGGCCGCGAGTCGTTTTTGTGTGATTCGTTGTTTCTGTGGAGTAGACAGTCCTACCGATTTCAGCCATTCAGAAAGCGTCGACTTTGCAACAGGAATCTCTACGAGTATTTCTGAATACGTCCGTCCCGCGCGACGCATCCGAATTGCATTTTGTTTCGCAACTAAGTTCACATAGGTAGTATACCGTCCATAGTTCCTTTATCCTCACTACCAGTGTTGATAACTTTTATTCAGGAAAGAGTTCCAATACAGCAAGCTCGAGCGGGAGCGCGGGGATGGGCGCGTAGCGGATGCGTTCGGCGGCGGTAAGAAACGCGAGCATCGTCGCGTGCGTGATGCCCATGTTGGACGTACTACGTCCAACATGGGCCTTGCTGAGTTTTTCAAGCATGGAGAATTCGTCGGTTCCGAGTTCGGTCTCTAGCGAGGCGCGAAGCTCGGGCGCATAGCG
>CAZOPZ010000074.1:2844-3068 GCA_964582035.1 uncultured Methanosarcinales archaeon
GCCCGTAATGCTTCAAGCACAAGCTCCAAAAAAAGCTTCATATCGGCGCCAGACTTCGCTGCTTCTTCTATCGCTTCAAGCGCCTTCCCTCTCTCACCAGCCGCGAGCGCGGATATGAGCGCATGCACCTGTTCTTGCCGAGGCGCGCCGGTCGCCTTCTCTACTCCTTCGCGCGATAACTTTTTTTCATCTGCTCCTGCAAAAACCTTTTGTAAAACCGAGAG
>CAZOPZ010000075.1:0-2994 GCA_964582035.1 uncultured Methanosarcinales archaeon
CTTCTGTATTGTAGAATAAAGGCTTGGCAGAGGAAAAAGAAGTGAGTCGACCTACAAAATGCTGCATCAGTTCATGGGCGCTGATGATGCCTGTTTCTGGAGAATAGAGTGCACTACGGCAAGAGATTTCTGGTTCCAGCGCTTTCACGTCGGAAGCATCGAGAAATCGAACGGGAACGCCATTCTCTTCCGCTTGTTTGGCTTTTTCTTCGAGCGTACTTCTCTCCTCTTCGCGCGTGGCAATCAGCAACTTGCCTATTTTTCTATGCGGAATATCATATTTCGCAGCAAGCTCGTACAGCATTTCTCGGCCTTCGCAGCACAGCTTGGTTTTCAGCCAGTCTTTCGGATAATATAGTCCGGCGTGGATGACTTCACTATTTCTCGAGCTGGTCTCCTGCCCGAAAGAAGGATTCTTTTCGAAGACGTACACTTCTCGGCCGCGTTCCGCCAAGGCTGCTGCGCACGCTAAACCGACCACGCCAGCGCCGACGACCACAACATCAATTTCTTCCATGCGGCAGAAACCCCCAGAAATTTTTTCCGAGAAGCACTTTGCCGTCTTGAATCATGATGCCTTCCTCGTGGAGCAAGTGAATTTTCTTCTCGCAAGCTGCGCCGCTCCGTTCTCCGCAATAGCCTCCCAACGACCCATCCGCAGCGATAACGCGATGGCAAGGCACCTCCGGCGCAAAAGGATTCCTGCGCAAAGCTTGCCCAACCGCTCGGTATGCCTTCGTCCCCAACGCTTCCGCTACTGCTTTGTACGTCGTCACTTTTCCTCGCGGTATCTGCCGACAAAGCGCGTAAACTTGTCTTTGAAATTCGGTTTCTGCCATTGCTTCAGGAACTCCTGTGCTCGGGGATCGCCTTTCGGCTGCGCTTGCGGGCCCACGCTGTAATAAGTCTTCTCCGCCACACTGCCCCACGAGAAATCGCCACGCTCTTCTTCGATCTTATGCACCACGAACTCTTTCAGCTGTACACCCTTGCGCAGATGATAGTAAATGCTGCGCTGCGTGACCTGCGGAAAAATCTCATTATAAAATTTAGCGATCTGATAGCCGTAGCCTTTCTTCATCTGAAAGAGCAGCTCTATGACATTCTTCCGGATTTCGCTGTGGGGCGGCCTTCCTCTGGGCATGGGTGTTTTCCTCAGTGTTTAGCCATTCTTCGCCCTTTAAGTATTTTCTGGGAAAGGTTTATAAATAAGTTAACTGTTTAGTTAACTATGGAAGCCATCGTGAAAACAAAAGAATGGGGGAACTCTTTGGGCCTAGTCATTCCCCGGGATCTCGTCCATGAGCTCGACCTCGTACCCGGTGAGGAAGTGGAGATAGAGATAGCCAAAAAGCATAACGTCCTCAAAGAGCTGTGGGGGGCCGTGCTCCTAAAAAGAAAAACAGCAGAGATTCTCAAAGACGTGCGGGAAGATCTCGAAGGGGCTTTCTTATGAGAAAGAAGTGCCTGGACACCTACGCTCTCGTCGAAATAGCTAAAGGGAATCCGGCATTTTTGGAGTATCTCTCCGAAGAGGTCATTCTTACTGATATGACCCTCGCCGAATTTTACGCCGTGCTGCTGCGGGAAGATGGCAAGCAGACGGCTGAGTATTGGTTTCAAAAATTAAGCCCATACAGTATGGTTGTGGATAAAGAGATCTTGAAGCAAGCGGTAGCTTTCCGTTATGAACATCGCCAAGAGAAGATGTCTTTTTTTGATGCCGTCGGGTATATCTATTCCCAAGCAAAAGCCTATATTTTTGTAACGGGTGACAAAGCTTTTGAAAAGCGAAAAGGAGTAGAATATAAAAAGTAGAAGAGGCTTCTCACTCCCATGCCCAAGCCCCTCTTCTCCAAAACTGAACAGAAGAGAATTGCACAAGAGCGTATCCGGAAGCTCTTCCAGCAGGCAGATGAGATGTTTTCTTCGCATCCAGAACTGGCGAACCGCTACATGACTTTAGCCAGAAAGATTGCCATGAAAGCGAGAACGCCGATCCCGAGAGAACTGAAACGGAAATTCTGCAAGCACTGCTTTACTTATCTGCGGCCGGGCATCAATGCCCGCATCCGAACCCGGCAAGGGAAAGTGGTTATTTCTTGTTTGGGATGCAAGAAGATGATGAGGATACCGATAGGGAAGAAAGAACAGAAAAAATAATTTATCTCTTCCCCCCCTCCAATAACACCTTCCTTTCCGTCCTCGCCACCACCCTTCTTATGTCATCAATCGCATCCACATTTGCCGAAATGGAATCGACCCCCTGATGCACCAAAAACTCTGCCATTTCCGGACGAGAACCGGCCTGCCCGCAGATAGAAGTTTTCACGTGATATTTCTTGCAGGCTTTGATGACTTTGGCTATCTCGCCGAGCACCGCCGGATGCATCTCGTCGAACAAAGGCGCAATCCTCTCGTTATTCCTATCGATGCCCAAGGTCAATTGCGTCAGATCATTCGTGCCGAAGGAAACAAAGCTCAGGCCTTCCCGGCAGAGCTCTTCAATGACCCAGCAGGCCGCCGGTGTTTCGACCATCACCCCAAATTCGATGGCCCGGCAGGGTTCCAAGCCCACGTCGCGCATGATCTTCTTCGCCTCTTTCACTTCTTCAGCCCGAATCACAAATGGCAGCATCACACCAACATTTTTCATCCCCGCATAATGCAGCTCCCGAATCGCCTGAAACTCTGCCCGCAAGATTTCTGGCTCGTCTAGCAAGCGGCGGATGCCATGCCAGCCGATCATGGGATCGGTTTCTTTCGGCTCTTTCTCTCCACCCTGTAGATTGCGGTACTCATCCGTGCGGATGTCCGAACAGCGCACCCACACCGGCTTGCCTTTAAAGGCTTGGGCAATCTTCCCGATGCCTTCTTTTAAGAGATGGACATACTCCTGCACTTTTCCCTGGCGGACATATTCTGTGGGATGGATGCCGCCGGCAGCAATCATGATTTCCAGACGAACGAGGCCGACGCCATCTGCTCCCGTCG
>CAZOPZ010000076.1:0-2961 GCA_964582035.1 uncultured Methanosarcinales archaeon
AATTTGAACCAGACAAAAAGTAGCGTTTCTTGAGGATAGCGGGAACTTCTTTTCTACCCACAGTTTCACCATATTTTTGATATTTTTCTTTAACTTTCCAATCAGTTACTACAAAAAACCAATTGCTTCCATACCATTCCGTAAGCTGTTGTACTTTCTGCTCAATGCGTGGATTCTTCGCCCGCAGTTTTGCCCCCGTTTCCACTTCAACAGCAATTTTCTTGCCATGGTATTCAAAGACAATATCGGCATCTTTCGTTTCAAACAGTTCTACTTTTTGAGTATATTTCTTCAGGTATTCCTCAATCATTTTGATGAGGAAAAAGTGCTCAGGGCTTTCATTACTTCTGGGCATTAGCACAAACTCTTCCTGCCTGCCCCCAAATAGCCCAATATGGGCGGAGAGGCAATACCCCTGCTTCAATAAGTCTTCAACCCGTTCTGGAGTTAGGTCTTTCCTGCGGAAGATTCCTTTGCTGTAATCAAAAGCCGGTTCAAATTCTGTAACGATTTCATTGGCTTTTTCCCGCTCTTTTGCCAATCGTTCATCGGCATTGGTGGTGATGCATTGGTGCTCTTCGGGAGAAGCGATAACTTTGATTTCTGAATGCTCATTAGAGATGATGATAATGCCTTCGCCAGTTGCAGCAGTGAGCAGCCGTTCCCTCTCTTGGAGCGATAAATGGAAGGTTTTCTCTACTTGGTCGATGATAGAAGGCTTCTGCCTCAATAAGAGCGTATATTCCGAATTGTTCAGCAAAGCCTTCCCCGCATCGCTTTTAATCAAATCAGCAACATCCTGCGTAATCAGGAGTAAGCCTAGGTTGAATTTCCGGCACGTCTTGACTATTTTGAAGATATAGCCCTCATCTTCGGTTCTTTGGAGTAAAGACCATGCTTCATCTACTACCAGAATTTTCCGTTCTATATCCTTCTTCATCTTCATGTACACATAGTCCAGAATCAAAAACATGACCGTTGGCTTGACTTGATTCGGCATATCGCCGACATTGAACACCACAAATCTGTTTTGGAAATTCAGGTTGGTCTGCTTGTTGAGAAAGGAAAAGACTCCCGTAACGTACATCTCAATCCTGTTAATCAGGCTTCTATAGGTTTCTTTTTCTACAATCGTGGCATATTTGGACATTTCTTTGAGCTGTTGCAGTAAATCTGCCATCAGCGGCGGCTCTTTCCGCCAGGTTGTCTTATCGTTGGTAATGCCTTTCTCTTTGTAGATAGTGGTTAAAGCTCTGTCTAGCACTGCTTTCTGGATCTCTGAGGTTTGCCCTATCATAATAGGAAAGAGTTCCAATAATGTGAGCTTCTTCTCATCATAATCATGCCCCATAAGGTCTAAAGGGTTAATGATGGTCTCAGAATCTCGGGAAATAGCAATGAGTTGCCCCTTAAATCGATTTGCTAAATCCACATATTCTGCCTGCGGATCAATCACCATGACTTTCGTGCCGTTCAAGAGAAGCCTTGAAATCATCAGCTTGGTAAAGTACGACTTTCCGCCGCCAGAGGACGCTAAGACAACGCCATTGGCATTATAGAGCTTGAAAATGTCCTTGATGATGGGAATATTATTTTTGTTCAAGCCCAGCAGTATGCCGGATTCATCCAGTTGCAGGAATTGAGAAGTAAAAGGGAAAAATGCGGATAATCCGGTCGTGGTAATATTCCGCTTCATGTTCAGCTCATTCTTTCCTAATGGAAGAACCGATTTCAGGGCAATATGCTGTTGGTATCTCGGCGTGGTAGGAATCATCAGGAGAGCATTTAATTCTGATTCTATTTTCTTGCTCAGAAGGTTTAGTTCTTCTATGGTTTTGCCTTTGCAGGTTATGTATAAAGAAACGTTAAACATTTTCTGGTTGCCTTTCTGCAACTCTTCCAGCACTTTTCTAGTGTCTTGGTATTTGATTTCTAAAGAAGGGTTGATGATTCCTTTGTTTTCCATCGACCAT
The DNA here is from genome assembly GCA_964582035.1 of uncultured Methanosarcinales archaeon. Classification (GTDB taxonomy): domain Archaea; phylum Nanobdellota; class Nanobdellia; order Woesearchaeales; family GW2011-AR9; genus JAUYQE01. Next base: position 1,974 of record CAZOPZ010000076.1, read on the forward strand.
AAGTCTCCCCGCTGCTTCTGAAGCTCTTTGTTGAGCATTACCATCATGGTTTCAATATCGTACGGTTCAATATGCAGAGCAATGTCAAAATTGCCGTTGAGCGTGATGATTTTGTCCAGAAAGCCTTCTTCTACGGTTCGGGGATAGCCTTTTACGGCTATGGTTCTGGCGAAGGTGTCATTGAACTGTAATTCGTTGGGCTTGTTGATGAGTTGTTGTGGAGCAATGGAAGTATACAAATATTCTGCCTGCTTGATCTCTTTATTGTCTTCGTACAGATCATTAAAGAATCGGCTCAGCGTAAACATCAGCTCACTCTCTTTGAGCTTGGTGAATTTCAAATTCATGTTCTTGAGCAGTTCTTCACAGACGCCCACTTCCAAGATGATGTTTTCTTTCTCTGGAACAACGAGGTAGAAAGAGCGGTTTAGTAGCCTCTCTGAGAGAATCATTTTCTGCAAGTGCTTCCTGAAATCTTCCAGAATTTTGGAGTAATCTTTTTGCTCTAATCTGTCACTTCGTTCTTCCAACTTGGAAAAGTAGGTGTCAAGATTGAGGGTGTCCGTAGCTATGACTATCTGAACAGGGAAATCTAAACTGTTGAGGAATTTTTGAAAAGTGCGGATGATGATTTCTTTTTCAGGGCTGTTTTTGAGGGTAAAGTTAATCGGTTCAACTTTGAGGATGGAGACCTTTCTCATTGGAGCAGGAGCACCTCGTTTTCTATTTTTTCTACTTCCAGAAACTTTCTCATCTTAGGGTGATTGCTGTCCAGCTTCTGCCATCGCAGCCATTTTGCCCAGTTTTTTAGCTGCTTAGGGATATTGGTGAACATGAAAACTCCGGCTAAGCCGGAAGGGATGAGAGCAAGGGAGATTCGGATATAGAACGGAAAGGGTGTTTTGAACAGCAAAGCTATCGCTAGGGGCGAGAAGATTACCGCATACAAGAGCTGTTCAAAAGTCAGCCCGAAGATAATCTTCTCTTT
>CAZOPZ010000077.1:0-2702 GCA_964582035.1 uncultured Methanosarcinales archaeon
TCCTTTCTAGCATCTTTTTCCGGGAAGAAAGCGCTGGTAACAAAAGAAACGGTTCCCGGACTGCAGCAGCAGAAGATTACTATTCTGGGAGTGAGGCGTTTTTTTGACGAGATTCTCATTTGCCAGACGGTCGAAGAGAAAAAGTCTCGTTTCCGGCAAGTGCTTGCAAAGTATCATCCCCAGAAATGCTGGGTGGTCGGGGATCGTCTTGATGCCGAAATTCGCTTTGGCAATGAATTAGGATTGAAAACCATCTGGCTGCGCCACGGCAAGCATCGGGACCGACAGCCGCAGAACGGCCTGGAAGTTCCGGATGCTGAAATCAGCCGCTTTGCAGAGCTGCACAGCATTTTTTCCCCGGGAGGCCAGCCATGAAAGCCATTATTCTCGCTGCGGGAAAAGGCACGCGGTTTGCTTCAGAAAAGACGAAAGTCTTGCACTGCATTGCCGGAAAGCCTTTGGTGCTCCATGTCGTCGAGAAAGCGAAAATGTTAGGCGTAGGGCAGCCCATTGTGGTGCTGGGCTATCAGGGAGAAGCCGTTCGGGAAGCGCTGCAGCATATTCCTGGCGTGCAATTCGCCTGGCAGCGGGAGCAGCGGGGCACCGGCCATGCGGTGCAGATGGCTTTGCCCTTTCTGGGCAGAGAGGAGGACGACGTCCTTATTCTCTATGGCGATGTTCCCTGCCTGGCTTTAGCAACCCTGCAGCATCTGCGCATCGTGCACGAAACGGCGAAGAACACGCTGACGCTTTTGACTGCGGTAGTGGAAGAGCCAAGATGGTATGGCCGGATTCTGAAAGATGAAAAAGGACAGCTCTTGGCCATCCGGGAAGCGAAAGATGCCATTCCTGAAGAATTGCAGATAAAAGAGATCAATTCGGGGATAATGCTCGTGCAGAGCAGTTTTTTGCGGATGGCTCTTCGGCATCTTGCTCCGAAGAACCAGCAGGGAGAATATTATCTCACCGATATTGTGGAAATGGCAGTACAAGAGGGAAAACGTGTGGGAACGGTTATCATTGATGATCCCCGTGAAATTCAAGGCGTGAATTCGCTAGAAGAGTTGGAAGAAGCGCAGGGCATTGATGCGCAACAGGTGAGGGAGCAGCAATGAGCGGTGAGCTTTCCGAAACCATGCGGCAGTATAATGAGCAGTACGGTTTTTCTCTCTCTGAACAAATTTCAGAACAATAACAATGAACCCTCTGCTCAATTACTCTCTTGTTTCTGCAGCGCATCATACACCCGTATGAACGCTTCCTGCTCTTCTGCAGTTAATCCCCGGATAACCGGTCCTGGCTGTTCAAAAAGCTCTTCCAAGAGAGGAAGCAGCTCCCGAGCCATATTCGGAGGAAAGAGGTTGGTTTTTTCGCGAAGGTCTTCCCTTTCTGCTTCGTTCAGGTCTTTGGAGAGGTCTTCATACTGCTCGAGCGTATAGAAAAAAGGCTGGATGATGATGGCCCCTTCTTGTTGCCATTCTGGGAAGAAATGATGGTGCAGTAATTCGCGCGCGCCATGAGCTAGCTCTTCCAGCGACTTATACGGCTTAACGTCGAGAGTTTCCCCGAGGCGGAGAATTCCTCCATCAAGCGTATACGCGTTAACAAATCGATATAGTTCAATAATGAGAGTGAGCTCATTCCCCAGATCGGCAGGAGGATTCTCAAAGCCCGCTTCTTCTCGTTCGGCAAGCGAAATGCTTTCCCACGCCTCGATACCTTTGCGATTTCTTTTGAGAGTACTCTCCAGCTCTTTCTCGGCGATTTCGTAGTCGCGAAAAACGGTGATGGTGGTCATGGATTGCTGAAAGCAATGCAGGTTTATAATTGTTTTTAGAAAATGTGCCCTCTCATTATCAAAAACCTATATAAACCTCAAGACTCTTTCTGAAAGCACGTTCGTAAAGCAGCGCAGAAAAAGAGGTGCCTTTGTGAAATTCATCGTCAAAGATATGGATATTGCCACGGGTGGCCCATTAGTTGCTATTCTGAATGAGAAGGACGCCAAGAGGCTGGACCTGCATTCCGCTGATCGCTTGCTGGTTCGGGATAGAAAGAAAGATGTCGTCTGTATCCTCGATATTTCTGAAAGCCGGAAAGCGGTCCCCGAAGGAAAAATAGGCCTGTTCGAGGAAGTGCTGGATGCTCTGGGCGTCAAGCAGGGGGAAGAAGTCACCATCAAGCTGACGGGCAAGCCGGAATCCGTTGCCCATATCCGCAAGAAACTGCACGGACAGCCGCTAACCTATATGGAGCTGCTGCACATTACCGATGATATTACCCATGACCGCCTGAGCGATATCGAAAAGACCTACTTTGTAGCCGCCAGCTTCACGCGGGGCATGTCCATTGAAGAGATCGTGCATTTGACCAAAGCCATGGTAGAGACGGGAAAACAGCTGCAGTTTCCGGGAATAACTTTGGATAAGCATTCTATTGGGGGGGTGCCGGGCAATCGCACGACGATGGTGGTTGTCCCGATCATTGCTGCAGCTGGCTTTACTATGCCCAAGACGAGTTCACGCGCCATTACGTCTCCCGCGGGTACGGCTGACACGATGGAATGCCTGGCAACCGTTGAGCTTCCTGAAAAGAAAATCAAAGCCGTCGTCAGCAAGACCGGCGGGTGCATGGTGCATGGCGGCTCCATGGCTTTAGCGCCCGCAGACGATAAAATAATCGAGGTAGAGCATCCTTTATCC
>CAZOPZ010000078.1:0-2557 GCA_964582035.1 uncultured Methanosarcinales archaeon
TTTTTTGGCCTCGCGCACCAGCGCAGAAGAAACTCCTGATGCACCATGCAGGACCAGCGGAATCTTCGTTCTTTTTCTGATCTCCTGCAACAAGCCCAGCTGGAGCTTGGCTTTCCCTGCACCAGGAAACTTGTACGCCCCATGGCTGGTGCCGATAGCCACCGCCAAAAAATCGCAGCCGGTGCGCTCGACAAACTCTTGCGCTTTTTCTGGGTCGGTATACAAAATTCTCCTGGTGCGCACCGCATCTTCCGCACCGCCGATCGTGCCGAGTTCTGCTTCCACTGAAACGCCGTGCCGATGAGCAAGCTGCACTACTTTCTTCGTAAGCTGCACATTCTTCTCAAACGGCTCATGAGAAGCATCGATCATCACCGACGAATACCCCGCTCGGATAGCCTGTTTGATTGTTTTTATATCCGTCCCATGATCCAGATGCAGCGCCAGCGGAACTTTGCTTAATTGTGCTGCAGTCTTTGCCACAGCAACCAGATACGGCAGGCCCGCATATCGAACGGCACTTTCCGTCGTGGCCAGAATAACCGGCGCTTTCAATTTTTCCGCTGCCTGCACAATGCCTTGCAGCACTTCCAGATTGCTGAAGTTGAAATGCCCGACAGCATACTTCCCGGCAGACGCTTTCTCCAACAGCTTTTTTGTATCAGCGAACATGGATTTTCACCGGAATGGTATGTCTCTTCAGGAACCGCTGCGCCCCTGCCAGAGAGAGAAGCCCCTCTTTGGCACCAATCTTTTGCAGAGTAGATGAAGCGCTGGCTGCCCCTAAGCGCAGGGCATCGTCGAATGAGAATTTTTTGATAATCCCAGCCAGCAAGCCCGCAGTAAATGCATCGCCGGCTCCTGTGGTTTCTATGACAGGAATGTGCGGTGGCGTGAGTGTATAAACTTCTCCTGCATGAAGCGCAAAAAGAGTTTTCGGGCCGTCGGTAATGACCACCGTTTGCGGGCCGAGCTGCTGCAACTGGTGGAGAAATGTTATAGCATCCTTCTCTTTCCGTTGCAGCACCGCCTGCGCTTCTTCTTTGTTGAGCACGAGAAGCGTTGTAGACTTCAAAATCGGGCTGAGTTTGCGCTGGCCCTGCTCCGCCAGGTACAGCGACGGATTGAAGAGGAGCTTAATTTTTTTCTTCTCAGCACATTTCGCAAGATGCAAAGCGACAGGAAACGCATGCCCTGTCACACTCGCTAAATAGATCCAGGGAACGGTAAGATGGTGCGGGATATCTGTCAGGGATAAATCTTCAGATGCCCCTTTATGCACATAGATGATGCGGTTGTGCTCTTTTGCGGAAGAGACAATGAACGCCACATCCGTATTCTTGCGGCTCCGCGTGCGGCAGGCATTGGTGAGATGATAGCGCTGCAGTTCTTTCTGCACAAAAGAGGCATTATGATCTTGGCCGAGCTTTGTCAGCAAAGCTGCTTGCACACCAAGCTTCTGGAGCGCTACTGCTGCATTTGTGGCCCCCCCGCCGGTGTGCAGCACAAAATCCTGCGCCAGCACTTTGTCGCCGGGCTTTATGGCAGAAAAAGGAAGCTCAATAGTAAGAAAATGATCAACCGTAGCTGAGCCGACACATAAGACATCTTTCATCTATGCACCTCGAGATGAAGGAAGGCTATATGATTTAAATAATTATGGTTTGGGGAGAAAAAAAGTAGGCTTTAAATAATGACGCTCTCTTCTTTTCCTCCATGAACTGGACCAAACTCTTATACGTCGCCATTATCGCCCTCCTCTATGTCCCCATGGTCTTTCTGGGAGCCAATGTCTTCCTGCCGAAATACAGCGGGGACGATGCCTATTTCCGCGGGTATGAAGAATGCTGGCGGAAAGGCCCCGTAGCAGCGCCAGAAACGCTGACCAGAGAAGAAACAGTGGCGCGTGATGAGCAGATTTCGGCCTGTGAGCAGGAAAACCGGCAGAAAGAAGCAGCCTGGAACAGTGAAAAGCGCCGCTATGAGTCCTGGAAATATGTGTTCATTGCCGGCTTTAATCTCGCCGTATTGCTGCTGGCACTCTTGTTGCCAAAACTGCAGGACAGCGTGATGATGGGGCTCTTTGTGGGCAGCGTTATTGCCACGTTTTCTTCTACGATTACGTATTTTAATACGAATAGCCGCGTGGGCTTTAGCATCTTGGTCGTCACGTTCTTTGCCGTGCTCTATTTCATCAACCAGAAGAAAGAGACGTTCTTGGATTGGAAAGGGAAAGAAGAAGCGAAAAGGAAGTAGGCTTTCAGTTTTCTTATGCCCATAAAGAGATACTTATAAGAGTACTGCTAACAAAAAGAAAAACTCTACGGCCGTAGCCGTTCCGTATCCCTGGGCAGGAGCACCGCTTCTCGCACGTTCTCGAGCTTCAACAGCCGCTGGGTTATCCGGTCCAGGCCGAAGCCCACGCCGCCATGCGGCGGCACGCCATACTGGAAGATTTCCGCATACTCGGGCATCTTGTCCAGGTCCAGCCCTTTCGCCTTGGCCTGTTTTTTCAGGACCTCATAGCGATGCTCCCGCTGCGCGCCGGTGCAGATCT
>CAZOPZ010000079.1:0-2436 GCA_964582035.1 uncultured Methanosarcinales archaeon
GTTGGGCCTGTCCGTTTCATGGTTTTAAGCGATGGCTTTTTCTAACAGCTCTACTTTCTCTAAAAGGATGTCTGCGCTTTTCTGCAGCATCTCCCGGCAGCTGAGCTGCCCCCAGCTTTCGACGATAAAAATGATATTGTCTGAGTATTCAACCGCAATGCCTTTGTCCAGGCTGCTGTAGAATTCCAGCAGTTGGGATTCATACACTTTCTCTTCGTTCACGCTGAGCGTATTCCCCTTCAAGGTAAATACTCCATCCGTGCATTTTTTCATGATGGCCTGCGCATCAGCAACTTTGCCGACGGTGATGCTGTGCTCGTGCATGAAGATGGCCCAGCCAGACGACCATTTAGTATGCTCTTTGCCTTTGCCCAGAACGGCAGTCATGGTCACGTCAATCTTCTGCTTGGGTAGCAGCTTCACGATGGGCGTTTTGGGGTACACAAACGTGCACTTCGGATCGGCACTCTTGGCTTCTTCGGCATACACATAGCCGCGCCGGGCGACTTTGAGCGTTATTTTCAGTTCACATTGTGCACAGCCGGCGCCTTGGCAGGAACAGCCTTCTTTGAATTGGTAGCTTTTGAGATCGGTGCTGATAGGCAGCAATCCCAGGCGCAGCGCCAGCATTTCGTCATAGAGTGCAGAAGAGTTATCTCGCACTTCGACATCTTCGACGGCCAGCGTCGGAACTTCTTCGACGATCAGGCGTCGTATAGCATTGGCAAACACATCCGTGCTGCCTTTGAGCAGGAACGTCAACTTGTTCTTCTTCCGCTCTTCTTTGATTTTTTCGAGTTTCATGGTGGTGCTCCGCTTTGTCTGTGTTGAGTATTGTGCTGCTGTTCTTCTCTTTCTTAGACTCTCCTTCCGCGCCTGCCGCCTTTTGCCCGGCAGCCATTATGCGGCTCGGGGGTGACTTCCTCGATCTTCCCGATGCGCAATCCCATGCGGGACAAGGCACGGATGGCCGGCTGCGCTCCCGGCCCGGGATTATTTGGCCCATTATGCCCGCCTCTGGCGCGAACTTTGATCGTCAAAGCATTGATGCCTTTCTCCCGGCAGATGTCGGCAACTTTCTTGGCTGCGCCCATCGCTGCTGTTGGTGAACTCTCCAGGCGATCGGACTTGACCATCTGCCCGCCGCTGGACCTCGCTATTGTTTCTGTTCCGGTGATGTCGGTAATCGTGATGATGGTATTGTTGTACGTTGAAAGGATATGGGCGACGCCCCAGCGGAGTTTCTTGTCATACTGCTGGGCAACTCGTTCGGGCTGTTCCATTTCTGCGGTTTTTGGCTTGATCATGGTGTTTTCTCTCGGTGTTTATTGTTTGTCGACGGTGAGCCCTCCCGCTTTTTCCTGCTGTGCTGCCTCTTCGGCTTTTCGGTTGCGGTACGCTATGAATCCAATACTTATTAAAAGACCAAAAGGCAGGTTTATGACGCCGAGCTCTAAACCCCGCTTTGTAATAGAGTTTACTTCCTCGAAAGCTTCTTGATAGCCGGGGAAGGACTCTCGCAGCTGGGCCGTTTCTGCATTTGCCTGCTCTGCATACTCAAAATAATCGGTGACAGTATTTAGGCAGGTATCAGGTTCTTGAGGATGAGTGGCAAGGCAGTCATCAATAGCTTCTTCTCTGGTTGCAATCTCTTCTCCGAACTCTTCAATCTGCAGGGCAGCCCGATAGGGGGGGGAGCGGGTAATATCTCTAGCTTCCATTCCAAGGTGAATGGCATATGACGTTGTGCTGGCAATTCCTAAGACCCCTGCATAGCACATGGTCCGAGCCAGTTGTTTTGAGATTTTCATGCTTCCTCCTTTAGAGCTTCTTCATCTTGCCGACGAAAATGTGCGTAAATTCCGGTGAATCCTAGCATTGTGAAACCAAAACTCATGGCAAGACAATAGATGAATGACCCATTATTAAACTGTTCTCTCCTATCCAGAGCGGCTTGGTATGCCGGAGCAGTTGTCAACGCGTCATGCACCTGTTGAAGCCTGAGATATTGAGACACTAAGCCAGTACAGTCCTGAGTAGATGAACCCGTTGCTACATCACTCATATAGCATGAGCCTAGCGCTGGCAGCATGCTTTGTTGCTCTGCAGCAATTTCATTCAAGCGATATATCCCCGCTTTCTGCAGTTCACGTTCTACTCCGGTACTTTCCACTCCTCCATAAACCATAGTCCCAAGCGTGCCTACTCCTCCAACCCACATAAATCTTTTTGCCAGCCGTTTTGAGATTTTCATGATGCTTGTACCTTTTCTGCTTGCGGTTCTTCCGTTTTCTCTTCTCCCTTCTTCACCGTTTCTTTCTCTTCTTTTTTCTTTCCTTTTTCTTCTTTTGTTTCTTTCTTTCCCTCTTCAGCCTCTTTCTTCTTCTCTTCCGGCTGCGCTTTCTGCACCCGGGCGCGTTCCGGATGCTCTTCCGA
>CAZOPZ010000080.1:0-1855 GCA_964582035.1 uncultured Methanosarcinales archaeon
CCGCTACAGGAGCAGCAACCGCTGCTTTCTTGATGGCCTCATCGATATTGACTCCGTCCAAAGCGGCAATGAGCGCTTTGACCCGTGCCTCATCAACGGCTACTTTTGCAGCCGTCAAGACGGCTTTCACGGTACTTTCTGTCACTTCTTTTCCTGCTTTATGAAGCAACAGTGCGGCATAAACATATTCCATGGTTCATCCCTCCATTCTTGATTTTTTAAAATTTTTTTGAGTAGGATTTTTATTCTGTCAGTCTTTGTTGATGATTTTTGGTGATGATTAGTCTTTCTCTTATGTGTCTCTTTTATCGTAACGTGCCTTTCTTCTTCAGCTCTTCATACAGCTGCTCGGCTTCCTGAACGCTGGCATCCCGGGGATTGTACTTCTGCTCTTCGGCAGCTTTCTGCAGCTCTTCAGCAACAAGGAGAGCGGCACTGGGCTGCTCAGATCCTTTTTTATTTTTCTTGCCGGCAGAGGCCCTTTTGGCATTTCCCCCGTCAAATCTCTCTTTAACGGCCTGTACCATTGCCGCAGCCGTCGGCAGTTCTTCGGAAGCTGGTTGCGCGGGAGTTGTCGGGGGAAGCTGCCCGGCAGCAGGGTTCGCTTTTGGTATGCTTTCTGTTTCTCTGAGGCTTTCGGTTGCAGCTTTCCCCGCCACCGGTCGCTCAGCGCTCTCCTCTGCAGGCCCATCTTTTGTTTCCGAAGCAGTTTTCTTTTCCGGCAACGGCCCCATCGTTTCTAACAATGCATGAGCTTGCCGCTCGCCTTTTTCAATAAGCTCCCCAGCAGTAAGATCGGTCATGATTTCCTGTTCCAGCGCCAAAGCCTTGGCATCCCGGAAAGCTTTCTGGAACAGCATTTCTATAGTTTCAGCTGCGGGGAATGCCGCTTCCATCGCCAGATTCATGGCCCACTGGGCAGCCTGGACGAAATTGCCCACATATTCTTTCTCATCGATATGGAGCTGTTTGGCTCCAAAGATGACGCCATTTTCCCAGACGCCGACGAGATCCAAGCCGATTTCCATGGGCTGGATATCTAAGCGCTTGAGAGTTTCCGCGACTTTGGGCGAGATCTCCTGCCCTTCGTGGACGATGACCGTGTCCTGGATGACGGCGAGTTTGCCGTTTTCCACCTTCGTCTTAATGCCCACCGCAGCCAGCTCGGAAATTATCGGTCCAGGAGCAAAATTCGTCGGGCCTGCTTTTACCGAAATATCCCGGGGCGCTTTCTGGCCGGGCTTTGCGGGCGCTTTAGACTTGTTTTTTTGGATGGTCTTATAGAGGGTAAAAGGGTTCGCTCTGGCGAAAAGCAAAGCCGGAAGGCCGCTCATCCTGCCCACCAGCTGGTCGATATGTTCTTTGCCGGACTGCTGGAGCGCTAAGGACAGAAGATTTTTCCGTGCCATGCGGATAGAGACGCCGCTCTTCATGAGCATCTGGCGCATGCGCTGCAATTGCTGCGCAGGAAGGTTTTCCAGATTAACCAAGCCTACGACCGGATGCTCTTTTACCTGCTCCAAGAGTTCCTTGACCAGCTGCTGCTTTTTTTCGCTTGCCATAGTTTTCGTGTATCGTTTTTATCTCGGTAGGGAGCCGTTCCTGTCTTTATTGTAGCTTTTTATCTTTACTTCTCATTATTGCTCGATCCGCACCGGCTTGCCCATCGTGAGCTTCAGCAGGACCTTCCCTATGTTCTGCCTCCCTCTGGGCAGTTTGTTCTCCAAAAGGATATGTACGAATGCTATCCATCTCCAGTTTATAAAAATTTTGATCATTTTTATTCTCTTTTTCCATTGCCTTATCCCTGCTTACAAAATTGCTTTCTATCCTAAAACCTGGGGTATTTTGGTCT